>NZ_JAVAYA010000018.1:0-114576 GCF_041954855.1 Agrobacterium sp. LR_9 | reverse complement strand
CACAAGGCCGAGGATGACGTCGAGTTTGGAGAGAGGTCTGTTACTACTCTCAGACGGCCTTGTGGCCGCCTCCCGTCTTTTCGATTCTGCGCCTCTCCAGCAGCAACGGCGGATGCAACTGAACAAAACCTCAGGTAATAACGCTCGGCTCGCTACGGCCGGTATGGGCCTTGATGCCGGCGATCGTATCGGCAACGGAAATCAGGTCGGCAAGCGCCTCCTGCGTTTCGATGCCGTGGCGGGCCGCATCCGGCTCGTAACGCTCGACATAAAGGCGAAGTGTGGCGCCCGCAGTGCCCGTGCCGGAAAGGCGCAGCACGATGCGCGAACCGCCTTCGAACAGGATGCGGATGCCCTGATTTTTGCTGACCGACTGATCGACCGGATCGTGATAGGCAAAATCATCCGCCGCCGCGACCTTCAGATTGCCGTAGCTGGTGCCGGGAAGCGTGGCGAGTTTTTCGCGCAGGGTTGCGACCAGCGTGTTGGCGGCGTCCGAATCCACTTCCTCATAGTCATGGCGGGAATAATAGTTGCGGCCATATTCGGCCCAGTGTTTTGTGACGATGTCCTTCACGCTTTCCTTGCGCGCGGCGACAATGTTCAGCCAGTAGAGCACGGCCCATAGGCCGTCCTTTTCGCGCACATGGTTGGAGCCGGTGCCGAAGCTTTCTTCGCCGCAGATCGTCACCTTGCCGGCATCCATGAGATTGCCAAAGAATTTCCAGCCGGTCGGCGTTTCATACATGCCAAGGCCAAGCTTTTCGGCCACACGGTCCGCTGCCGCACTCGTCGGCATCGAACGGGCAATGCCGGAAATGCCGGCGGCATAACCCGGGGCCAGTTTGGCATTGGCCGCGATGATGGCGAGGCTGTCGGACGGGGTGACGAACATGCCCTTGCCGACCACCATGTTGCGGTCGCCATCGCCATCGGAGGCCGCGCCGAAATCGGGGCCTTCCGGGCTCATGACGTCGTCATAAAGCTCCTTGGCGTGGACAAGGTTCGGGTCGGGATGATGGCCGCCGAAATCCGGCAGCGGCGTTGCGTTGCGGACGGAGCCCTTCGGCGCGCCGAGGCGCTTTTCGATGATTTCCACGGCATAGGGCCCGGTGACGGCGCTCATGGAATCGACCACGACCTTGAAACCGCCGGCGATCAGCGCGCGGATGGCGGCGAAATCGAACAGTTCTTCCATCAGGGCGGCGTAATCGGCAACCGGATCGATCACCTCGACCGTCAGTTCGTCCACCTTGAAGCTGCCCACCTTGTCGAGATCGATATCGGCGGCGTCGGAAATCTTGTAGCTGTCGATGACCTTCGAGCGGGCATAGATCGCATCGGTGATCTTTTCCGGTGCGGGGCCGCCATTGCCGATATTGTATTTGATGCCGAAATCTTCGTTCGGGCCGCCGGGATTGTGGCTGGCGGAAAGCACGATGCCGCCAAACGCCTTGTATTTGCGGATGACGTTGGAGGCGGCAGGCGTCGAGAGAATGCCACCCTGACCGACCAGAACCTTGCCGAAACCGGCAGCGGCGGCCATTTTGATCGCCTTCCGGATGACTTCGCGGTTGTAATAACGGCCGTCGCCGCCGATCACCAGCGTCTGGCCCTGAAAGCCCTCAAGCGCGTCGAAGATCGACTGGATGAAATTCTCGGCGTAATTTTCCTGTGCGAAGACTGGCACCTTCTTGCGCAGGCCGGATGTGCCCGGCTTCTGGTCCTGATAGGGCTTCGTCTGAACGGTCTTGATCATTGTTTCAATGGCCTTTCGAAATAAGCTGGCTGTAAAGCGCGGCGTAAAGACCGGCGCTCTTTTCCCAGGAAACATCGGATTTCATTCCGAGTTTCTGCATTTGTGTCCATAGTTTCGGGTCGTGGTAATAACGGACGGTCCGGCGGATCGCCTGTTTCAGACCATCGAGCGTAACGGGTGAAAACTGCACGCCGGTCGCCGATTTATTGGCGATGGCGGCGTGGTTGGCGTCGATCACCGTGTCGGCAAGGCCGCCGGTGCGGGCGACGACCGGAATGCAGCCATAGCGTAGCGCATAAAGCTGGGTGAGGCCGCAGGGTTCGAAACGCGAGGGAATGATGATCGCATCGCAGCCCGCCTGCATCAGATGCGACAGCGGCTCGTTGTAACCGACAGCAACGCCGACGCGGCCATGGTGGCGGGATGCCGCCGCCAGAAGCGCGCCTTCCAGCGCCACTTCGCCGGCGCCCAGCACCACCAGACGGCCGCCGAGGGAAACGATCTCGTCCACGGCTTCCGCCATGAGGTCGATGCCCTTCTGCCAGGTGAGGCGGGAGATGATGCAGAAAAGCGGGCTGTCATCATCGTCGATGCGGAAATGTTCGGCGACAGCCTTCTTGTTCAGCGCGCGGTTCTTGAGATTGGTGGCCGAATAATTGTCGTGGATCAGATGGTCCGTCGCCGGGTTCCAGACATCGGCATCGATGCCGTTGACGATGCCGTGCAGCACATGGGCGCGGCTGCCGATGACGCCGTGCAGGCCCATGCCGAATTGCGGGGTGAGGATTTCCTCGGCATAGGACGGGCTGACGGTGCTGAGCGCCGTTGCCGTTTGCAAGCCGCCCTTCAGGAAGCTCACATCGTTGTAATATTCGATGCCCTCCATGCCGAAGGCATGGGCGGGCAATGCAAGCTTGCTGAAGATATTCGCGCCGAACTGGCCCTGAAAAGCGATGTTGTGGATGGTGAGAAGGCTCGGAATCTCGGGCGTTTCGGCATAACGCATATAGACCGGCGCCATGGCGGCCTGCCAGTCATGGGCATGCACCATATCCGGCCGCCAGCCGGGAAGCGCGCCGGCGGCGATGCGGGCCGCAGCCAGCGACAACGCCGCGAAACGCTTCCAGTTGTCAGGGTAATCCTTACCGGTCTGGTCGAGATAAGGGCCGCCTGAGCGCTCGTAATAGGCCGGCGCATCCAGAATGAGGAGGTCGAGCCCCTCATGCCGCACTTCGAGAACATCGGCTTTTTCGCCGAGCAGATCGGTAAATTCGAAACATTTGACGGGGTCCGTCACGGCGGCTTTTACCGCCGGATATCCGGGTATCAATGTGCGCGTCGTGACGCCATGGGCTTCCAGCGCTATGGGGAGCGCGCCGGCAACGTCGGCGAGCCCTCCGGTCTTGATCAGGGGATAGATTTCGGATGAAACCGAAAGGACATTCATGGGCTCTACAGGTCCAGCTTGTCGATCATCGATTGGGTGATAAGGCAAATGCCGTTTTCGGTGCGGCGGAAACGTTTGGCATCCAGTTCTGGGTCTTCTCCAACAATCAGTCCTTCCGGAATGACCACGCCATGGTCGATGACGACATTGCTGAGCTGGGCGTGACGCCCGATCTTCACACTCGGCAGTACTACGGCATTCTCAAGGCGGGAGTATGAATTAGCGCGCACCCCGGTAAACAGCAGGCTGCGTTGCAGGGAGGCGCCGGAAATGATGCAATCGCCGGAGACGACCGAAGACACGGCCGAGCCGCGGCGATTCTCGTCATCGTGCACGAATTTCGCCGGCGGGGTGATTTCCGCATAGGTCCAGATCGGCCAGGACTTGTCGTAGATATCGAGGTCCGGCACCACATCCGTCAGGTCGATATTGGCCTGCCAATAGGCGTCGATGGTGCCGACATCGCGCCAGTAAGGGCCATGCTCGAAATCCGAACGAACGCAACTATCGGCGAAGCGATGGGCGACGGCTTTGCCGTGTTCGACGATATAGGGAATGATGTCCTTGCCGAAGTCGCGGCTGGAAGTCGGGTCGGCGGCGTCGCGGCGCAGGGCTTCCATCAGGAATTTCGTGTGGAAGACATAGATGCCCATGGAGGCGAGCGCGAATCCTTCATTGCCCGGAATGCCCGGCGGATCGGCCGGTTTTTCGATGAAGTCGATGATTTCGTCTTTTTCATTCACATGCATCACGCCGAAGCCGGTCGCTTCCATGCGCGGCACTTCAAGGCAGCCGATCGTCACGTCCGCACCGGAATCGACATGCTGCTGCAGCATGTATTCGTAATCCATTTTGTAAATGTGGTCGCCGGCGAGGATGACCATATATTCCGGCGCATAGGGCTCGATGATGTCGATGTTCTGGTAGACGGCGTCGGCCGTGCCTTCATACCATTGCGTTTCGGAAACGCGCTGGGAGGCCGGCAGGATATCGAAGCTTTCGTTACGTTCAGGGCGGAAGAAGTCCCAGCCGCGCTGCAGGTGGCGGATGAGCGAGTGCGCCTTGTATTGCGTGGCGACGCCGATGCGGCGAATGCCGGAATTGAGCGCGTTGGAGAGCGCAAAATCGATGATGCGCGCCTTGCCGCCGAAATAGACGGCGGGTTTTGCCCGGCGGTCCGTCAGCTCCTTCAGGCGGCTTCCTCTGCCGCCTGCGAGGACATAGGCCATTGCATCGCGTGCCAAAGGCTGAACTCTTTTTTCCGACATGGTGTCCTCCCTCTCTGTCTGTCAGTTTTCCGGCTCGAGCATGATCGTTGCGAGTGGCGGCAGGACGAGCATCGCCCCGATATCGCCGCCGGCATCGACCGCCTGAACGCGTCCGCCATTTCCCTTGCCGCTGCCGCCATAAATTTCGGCGTCGGTGTTGAGAATCTCCCTCCACCGCCCCGCAAGCGGAAGCGGCACATAATAGTTTTCCCGATAGACCGGCGTGAGATTGCAGATGACCGCCACCGGCTTTTCACCCGGCGCCATGCGCAGCCAGGCGAAGACGGAATTGTCGTGGTCATCAACCACAAGCCAGCGGAAACCTTCCGGTTCGCAGTCGCGGGCGTGCAAAGCGGGTTTTGAACGGTAGGTGAGGTTGAGATCGCGCACGAGGCGGCGCATGCCCTCATGCATCGGATATTGGCGCAGGTTCCAGTCGAGCGAGCCCTTTTCGCTCCATTCGCTCCATTGTGCGAATTCCTGCCCCATGAACAGCAGCTTCTTGCCGGGATAGCCCCACATGAAGGCGTAATAGGACCGCAGATTGGCGAATTTCTGCCAGTCGTCGCCGGACATCTTGGCGATCAGCGATCCCTTGCCGTGCACCACCTCGTCATGGGAAAGCGGCAGCACGAAATTTTCGCTGAAGGCGTAAAGCAGGCCGAAGGTCAGCTCCTGATGGTGGAACTTGCGATGCACCGGCTCGCGCGAGAAATAACTCAGCGTGTCGTGCATGAAGCCCATATTCCATTTGAAGCCGAAGCCGAGGCCGCCCTCGTGGACCGGCTGCGACACTTTCGGCCAGGAGGTGGATTCCTCGGCAATGGTCATGACACCCGGATGGGTGCCGTAGACGAGGGAATTCATCTTCTGCAGGAAGCGGACGGATTCGAGATTTTCCCGCCCGCCATATTCATTGGGGATCCACTCGCCTTCCTTGCGGGAATAATCGAGATAGAGCATCGAGGCGACCGCATCCACGCGCAGGCCGTCGAGATGGAATTTTTCGGCCCAATAAAGCGCATTGTTGATGAGGTAGGACATCACCTCGATGCGGCCGAAATTATAGATGGCCGTGTTCCAGTCGGGGTGAAAACCCTGACGCGGATCGGCATGTTCGTAAAGCGCCGTTCCGTCGAACCAGCGCAAGCCGTGCTCGTCGGTTGGAAAATGCGCCGGAACCCAATCGAGCAAGATGCCGATGCCGACCTTGTGAGCGCCATTGACGAAACGCGCAAAGCCCTCCGGATCGCCGAAACGGGCGGACGGCGCATAAAGCCCGGTCGTCTGGTAACCCCAGGAAGGGTCATAGGGATGTTCGGTGATGGGCAGGAACTCGATATGGGTGAAGCCCATATCCGTGCAATAGGGAATGAGCTGGGCGGCCAGTTCGTCCCAGCTCAGGAACGTGCCGTCCTCGCGCCGCCGCCAGGAGCCGGCATGCACTTCGTAAATGCTGATCGGCTGGCGGCGCTGGTCCACCTGCGCCCAATGTTCCCGGTGGGCCTGATCTTCCCATTTCTGGGTGAGTTCCGGCGCGGTGACGGAGGCGTTCTTAGGCCGCAACTCGGCGCGCCGCGCATAGGGGTCTGCCTTCAACGGCAGAAGCTCGCCGTTTGCGCCGAGGATTTCGAACTTGTAGGCACAGCCGGCATAGACGTCAGGCGCGAAGATTTCCCAGATGCCGGTATCCTTGCGGAACCGCATGACATGCCGGCGGCCATCCCAATTGTTGAAATCGCCGACGACGGAAACACGCCGCGCATTGGGAGCCCAGACGGCGAAGTGGAAACCTTCGACGCCCTCGAGCTTCAGCGGATGTGCGCCCATCCTGTCGAAGAGCCGCAGATGCGATCCTTCGCGGACGAAATAATCGTCCATGGGGCCGAGAACCGGGCCGAAACTGTAAGGGTCGGTCACCGCCCATTCGGCATCGTCGCGGCTGGCGCGATACCGCACAGGCTGCCGCTTCGAAAGATCGATGCGGCCTTCGAAAAAGCCATCCGGATCGAGCCGCTTCAATTCGCCCACGAAATTTCCGTCCAGCGTCAGGACGGAAACCTCCTCGGCGCCGGGAATGAAACAGCGGGCGGAAAACCCTTCCGGCGTTTCGTGAACGCCGAGAAGGGCAAAGGGATTGGAATGCAAACCGCTCTTGATCGCCTCGATTTCAGCCTTCGTGATGTCGCCAGTCTTTTTCTCTTCGGCCGAATTGAGCGGTTTTTTCATCAGGCTCTCCAGATCTCGGTGGCATATTGGCGGATTGTCCGGTCGGACGAGAACCAGCCCATGCGCGCCGTGTTGCGCACTGTCTTGGCATACCAGCTGTCCGGATCGCTCCAGATCGCGTCCACCTCGCGCTGCGCATTGGCATAGGCGTCGAAGTCGGCGGCGACCATGAACCAGTCGCTGTTGTAGATACCGTCGATCAGGCCGGCGAAACGGGAGCGGTCATCCGGCGAGAACACGCCGGAGGCGATGGAAGACAGCGCCTGCGACAGCTCGGCCGATCCTTCGATAATCGCGCGGGGATTGTGGCCTTCGGCGCGCGCCTTGGCCACTTCATCCGCCGTCATTCCGAAGATGACGATATTCTCCGCGCCGACATGATCGCGCATTTCGACGTTGGCGCCATCGAGCGTGCCGATGGTGAGCGCGCCGTTGAGTGCGAATTTCATGTTGCCGGTGCCGGAAGCTTCCATGCCGGCCGTCGATATCTGTTCGGAAAGGTCGGCGGCGGGAACCATGATTTCCGCAAGCGAGACGTTATAGTTCGGAACAAACACCACTTTCAGAAGCCCGCGCACGGCCGGATCGTTGTTGATGACCCGGGCAATATCGTTGGCAAGCTTTATGATCAGCTTCGCGTTGTGATAACTCGGCGCCGCCTTGCCTGCGAAGAACTTAACGCGCGGCACCCAATCCAGTTCCGGGTGGGAACGGATCTGATCGTAAAGCGCGACCGTTTCCACGAGGTTCAGAAGCTGGCGCTTATATTCATGGATACGCTTGATCTGGATGTCGAACATGGCCGAAGGATCGACGCGGATGCCCATGCGCTGCGCCACCGTATTGGCAAGCCGCACCTTGTTCAGACGCTTCACCTCGGCGAATTTTTCGCGGAAACCGGCGTCGTCGGCAAAACGGTCGAGCGCGGTGAGCTTTTCCGCATCGTCGAGGAAATCGTCGCCGATTGCTTCGCGCAGCAGGCTGGTCAGGCCCGGATTGCACTGCATCAGCCAGCGACGCGGTGTGATGCCATTGGTCTTGTTGTTGATACGCTCAGGATAAAGGCTGTGAAGGTCGGCAAAGACCGTTTCCTTCATCAGGTCTGTATGAAGGGCGGAAACGCCGTTGATGGAATGCGAGCCGATAAAGGCAAGGTTGCCCATGCGCACGCGGCGCTCGCCGCCTTCATCGATCAGCGAGATCGAACGGATCTGCTGATCCGCCATCTTCTTTTCCTTGCGGGCGTAGACCAGCGTGTTGGCGTTGATCGCATAGACGATCTGCATATGTCTTGGCAGAAGACGCTCGAGCAGCGGCACCGGCCAGCTTTCCAGCGCCTCCGGCAGAAGCGTATGGTTGGTATAGGAGAACGTGCCCTGCGTGATCTTCCACGCTTCCTCGAATTCCAGACCGTGCACATCGCACAGAAGACGCATCATTTCGGCGATGGAAATGGCCGGATGCGTATCGTTGAGCTGGATCGAGACCTTCTCGGGCAGCGAGGTGAAATCGGGATATTGCTGCAAATGGCGGCGCAGAATGTCCTGCAGCGAGGCGGAGGAGAAGAAGAACTCCTGGCGCAGGCGCAGTTCCTGACCGGCGGGCGTCGCGTCCGCAGGATAGAGAACCCGCGTCAGGCTTTCCGCCTTGTTGCTTTCGCGCAATGCACCGATATGGTCGCCGGCATTGAAGGCGGCTAGCAGAATGGGGTCGATCGGCTGCGCCGACCACAGGCGAAGCGTATTGACGCGGGTGCCGCGCCAACCGACGACCGGTGTGTCGTAAGCCATGGCGATCACGCGTTCGGCCGGTTTCCAGACGAAACGCTGCGGATCTTCATAACCGCCGATGGTTTCCACCGAGCCGCCGAAGCCGACCTCATAGGAGCTTTCGCGGCGCTCGAATTCCCAGGGGTTGCCGTGCGCCAGCCAGGTTTCCGGCAGTTCCACCTGCCAGCCATCCGCCATCTGCTGGCGGAAGAGGCCATGCACGTAACGGATGCCGTAGCCATAGGCGGGAATGTCGACGGTCGCCATGGATTCCATGAAACAGGCCGCAAGCCGGCCGAGACCGCCATTGCCGAGCGCCGCATCCGGCTCCAGACCGGCGATGACATCCAGATCGACGCCGAGCGAGGACAGGGCATCGCGGATTTCGTGCATCAGGCCGATATTGGAGATGGCGTCGCGCATCAGGCGGCCGATCAGGAATTCGAGCGACAGATAATAAACGCGCTTGGAATTATTGGCATAGGCCTTGCGGGTGGATTCCATCCACTTGTCGATGATGCGGTCGCGGACGACGAGGATGGTTGCGGTCAGCCAGTCATGCGGCTTGGCAACCTTGACGTCCTTGCCGATACGGTAGGTGAGGCGTTCGATGATTTCCGACGCCATGATTTCCGGGTTGGAACTGCGCGGGGCGGGACGGGGAAGATCGGCGGCGTTAAGATTATTGATCATTGGTCGGTCAGCACCTTGGTGGGAGGAGAGGGTCTGAGAGGTTGATCCGGCTTGCCTTTGCTGATGCCAGTTTATGCATCGATATGGAGGCGTGGCAACAGCAATTTTTTCGGAAAATTGAACAGCTTAGCGCAATGAAAAATAAGTGTTTTTCTCGGCGCCCAAAGGATCGCCGAAGGCATTGATCGCCCTGTCTGCGCCGTTCTTCAGCGAATTTTCTTGGTCCTTGCGATGCCGGGCATCGCTCGGAAAAGGGGAAGAGGCTGCAATACTTCTGAAATGGTTCACCGGTCCTGAAATCTGTTTCGAACTATCGGATCACACACTAGCCTTCGCGGTTGCGAAAATTCAATGAAAATAAACAGGGCAGCGCTGCCGCCGCGCCGACCTGTCGTGGCGCGGGTGTAAAAACCGGCTGCGATCGTCGCCAATGGCGCTGTTTACGGCAGGAGAAAAGGCTCCATCGCCATCTCGCCGGCGCGGATCGTCACCCTGGTATTGGGGGGAACGGCGCACCAGGGCGCGCAATCGAAGGAAAAGGGTTCGGAACTCAATGCGATGCCGTCGTCGAGCCCGCGCCAGTAGAGTGTCGGCGGCTTGTCGTCGCTTGACCAGCGGAAGGCATGCAGGCAATCGCCATCCATCAGCACGGCGCTGAATCGCAGCGCGGAAGAAACACCTGCCGCCATCATCTTTTCCTGGCAGAGCCGCAGCGCGGTGGAAATGGCGCGAACCGGCTCGGCATCGAGGCCATGCCCGGCGGCGATGAGGAAGATCGCTTCGCTGTCGCCGGTGCCGCGTCGCGACGCATAGATATCGTCGGGGATGAGGGAATCGATGTCGCGCCTGATCTGCTCGTAACCGCCGATCTGGCCGTTATGCATGAACAGGTATCGCCCATGCGCAAAGGGATGGCAGTTGGCGCGGGACACTTCGCCTGACGTGGCGGAGCGGACATGGGCCATGAACATGCCCGAGCGGAGCTGGTGGCAAAGCGCTGCCAGATTGGCGTCGGACCAGGCGGGCCTTGTATCGCGAAAAACGCCGGGCGTTCCGCGTTCGCCATACCAGCCAAGACCGCAGCCATCGCCATTGACGACGGTTTTCGCTTCCCTTGCGGCCATGGACTGGCTGACCAGCGATGCTTCCGGCTCGATCAGCAGACTGTCGAGCCAGACCGGCTTACCGGAATAGGCAAAGAGGCGACACATTCATGCGGCTCTGTTCAGGGCCTTGTTTCCGAGGGCGAAACCGACGGCGGCCTTCGCGTGAATGGCGGTCGAATCGTAACCCGGCAGCGGCAGGGCATCGGGATCGATCAGCAGCGAAATCTCGGTGCAGCCGAGAATGACGGAATCGACGCCGAGTGCGCGGGCCTTCTCGATGACCGCGAGATAACGCTCTCGCGAGCAGGACTTGATTTCGCCCTGGCAAAGTTCACCGAAGATGATGTCGTGAATTGCAGCCCGGTCTTCCGCATCGGGCACGACCACCTCTACGCCATGGCGGCGCATGCGGTCGGTGTAGAAACCATGTTCCATCGTGTAGCGGGTGGCGAGCAAAAGCGGCTTGCGGCGTCCGTCCGCCTTCAGGGCTGCGGCGGTTTCATCGATGATATCGATCAGCGCCACGCCGGACATCTTCTCCACGGTGTCCGCGACCAGATGCATGGTGTTGGTACAGATCAGCACGCAATCGGCGCCCGCATTGGCAAGTCGCGCGCCGGCAGCGCCCAGAAGGGCACCGGCCTCATCCCAGCGATCGGCCTTCTGAAGGGCGACGACCTCTGAAAAATCGAGCGAATGCATGACGATGTCGGCCGAAACCAGCCCGCCGCGGTTGTCACGCACGGCCTCGTTGATCATGCGGTAATAGGTTGCGGTGGATTCCCAGCTCATGCCGCCAATCAGGCCGATCCGTTTCATAAGAGTTCCCTTATCAAGTTTGATTAAAATAATAATGCCATCCTCTGGGCGAAAACGGCATGCGTTTTTGAAGGGATTTCATGGCCTAGATGTAAAATTAGGGCGTTCTTTCACTAAAGATCGCAAATTTCTTGCGCTGTTGCGCTAACCTGTGCATCCTTCGCCGATGATTGATGACCGTGACCGCCGAATCCTTGCGATTCTCCAGGAGAATGCAGAAACGCCGCTTGCAGATATTGCGGAGGAAGTGTCGCTGTCGCTGTCCGCCTGTTCGCGGCGCATTACGCGGTTGCGGGCGGAAGGTTATGTGACGGGTACGATGGCGCTGCTCGACCGGCGCAAGATCAACCTGCCGACCACGGTTTTCCTGCTGGTGAGAACCGGCCTGCATGCGGAGGACTGGCTGGACCGGTTCCATGCCGCCGTCAGCACCATACCGGAAATTGTCGAGGTTCACCGGCTGACCGGCAATTTCGACTATATTCTGAAACTCGTGCTGCCGAATGTTGAATATTACGACACGATCTACAAACAGATCCTGCGCCGCGTCGAGCTTTACGACATGTCCGCCTATATCTCGATGGAAACGGTGAAGCTGTCGTCTTCGCTGCCGACGACACATATCTGAGCGATCATCGAGCCTTGATCAGCGCCCCGTCTCGAAACGAACACCGAAGCGGAAGCTTCGCGTCTCGCCCGGTTGCAGTGTAATCGCATCCGAGAGTTCCGGCTGGTTGAAGGCGTTGGTCGGCGTTTCCACCGGTTCGAGCGCGATAGATTGGCGCCTGTCGCGGGCGAGCGTATCGCCGGTGAAGACATGCATGTGCCCGCGCTCCTGCCATACCGTCAGGCTCGAACCGTCGTGCCGGTTTTCCAGCCTCGTCTCGTAAAGCCCGTTTTCGGATGCGATGAGGTCGGTGAAGCAGACATCGAGCACATGGCCGGCCAGCGGCGTATGGAGAAAGCGGGTGTCGTCCCGTTTGATCATCCCGCCCTGTGGGTCCTGCAGGGGGATCAGATCCTCGTCTGTTTCAATTGCCGTTCGCGAGGGCAGCGTGAGGAGAAGATCATCGATAGACGTGGTGCCGGGCAGCCGGAAATAGGGATGCCAGCCGGCGGCGAAAGGCAGGGGCCGGTCATCGCGATTGATGCCGCGTATGTCGATGGTGACCTCATGGCCGGCGAAACGATATTCCACCTCGATGGCAAGCCGATAGGGATAACCCATGAAATCCGCAGGCTCTATTTCGGCGCGGAAGACGAGAATGTGAGCGCCGTTTTCCTCGAAAGACTCGGCAAGTGCGAAGGGCAGGGCTCTGGCAAATCCGTGGAAGACGAGGGCTTCATGGGCAAGCACCGGTTCAATGTGGTGCATCTGCCCGCCAAAACTGAACCGACCATCCGGGATGCGATTGGTAAAGGGGGCGAGAATGCCGTTTCTCACGCCATTTTGCGACTGCATTTCGGCAGGCGTCGAATATCCGTCGACAAGATTTTCACTTTTGCCGCCATCGGCAGAGACCGGCCGCCAGCTTAAAAGCGTCGCGCCCTCGTAAGCGATTTCGGCAGTGAAACCGTTTCCAGAAACGGTCAGACCGGCAATCCCCGTGCCTGTGGTGGAGGGTGTCATCGGGAAATTGTCCTTTGCATGCATGCGTCTGCGGTCATCGGGGCAGCTGCCGTGCCGATTCGCCCGATCATCATCGCTGAAGGACAATTTCGCAATGGCCGTTAAGGGCCCGCAAGGGCTGTATCAACAGGCTCCTGCCATCCATGTCTGCCGGGCAATCAGTCGGGAAAGGTGCGTTTCGCGCCGGTGAAATATTCCATCAGCGCGGCCTGATCCTCCCCACCCAGCCCGGCCGCCGTCAGCATGCGGTGCACCTCGGCGCAAACCGCCGTCAGCGGCATGGCAGTGTTGGTGCGCCGGGCGAGATCCTGCGCGCCGTTGAGGTCTTTTACCATATTGTCGATGCGGCCGGTGCGGCGGTAATCCTTCGCCACGTAGCGCGGCATATATTCCTGCAGGATAGCGCTGTCGGCGCGGCCGCCCTTCAGCGCCTGCGGTATTTTGGCGGCATCGACGCCGGCATCCAGCGCAAGCTGCGTTGCTTCCGCCACCGCAAGGAAGTTCAGCCCGCACAGAACCTGGTTGATAAGTTTTGTCGTCTGCCCCGCGCCGCAGGGTCCCATGTGGGTATAATTGCTGGCCACATGCCGCAGCACGCGGTGGGCATCGGCCACATCCGTTTCGCTGCCGCCGGCCATCAGCGTCAATTGCCCGATGAGCGCCTTGGGCGCGCCGCCCGAAAGCGGGCTGTCCACCCAGCGCAGGCCTTTTTCGGCGGCATCGGCCGCCAGTTCCTTCGTCGCTTCCGGATCGATGGAGGACATGTCGATGATGAGCGTGCCGGGCTTCGCCCCCGCCGCGACGCCATCCTTGCCGAAGACGGCGATGCGAACGATTTTCGGCGAATTGAGGCTGAGGATGACCACATCGGAAACCGAAGCCGCTTCCGCCGCCGTACCCGCGCTCTGTGCGCCAAGGCTCGTCAGCGCCGCCACCTTTTCCGCATCCAGATCGAAAACCGTCAGCTGATTTCCGGTCTCGGTGAGCCGTGTGCCGATTGCCCCGCCCATGGCGCCGGCGCCGATGAGGGCGACTTTGTTCTTCTCGGTCATGGTGTTCACGGCCTCCTCCCAAAGTGTCGTGGTATCGTCGGTTCAAAACCGGATGGCGGCCGCAGCCGGCCATCCGATTTCGGTGTTTTTAAAGCGAAGCGGTGATGCCGCCGTCGACATAGAGAGTATGTCCGTTCACGAAGGACGAGGCATCGGACGACAGGAAGATGCAGGCGCCGACAAGCTCTTCGACCTTGCCCCAGCGACCGGCGGGCGTGCGCTTTTCAAGCCATGCCGAGAAGGTCTCGTCCGCCACCAGTGCCGCGTTGAGCGGCGTGTCGAAATAACCGGGTGCGATGGCGTTGCATTGCAGGCCGTATTTGGCCCAGTCCGTCGCCATGCCTTTCGTCAGGTTGCCGACGGCGCCCTTGGTGGCGGTGTAGGGCGCGATGCCGGGGCGGGCAAGGGCGGTCTGAACGCTGGCGATGTTGATGATCTTGCCACGGCCGCGGCTGATCATGTGGCGCGCGGCCGCCTGTCCGGCATGGAACACCGAGGCGATGTTGGTCTGCAACAGGCGCTCGAAGGCATCTGCCGGAAAATCCTCGAGCGGCGTGCGGTGCTGCATGCCGGCATTGTTGACCAGAATATCGATGGGACCGACTTCCGCCTCGAAACCGTCGATGGCCTTGCGCACCGCTTCATGATCGGTGGCGTCGAAGGCAAGCGTTTTCGCGCCCTTGATGCCGGCGGCGGCGGCTTTCAGCTTCCCCTCGTCGCGCCCGTTCAGCACCACTTCCGCTCCGGCTTCCGCCAGCCCTTGCGCCAGCGCGAAGCCGATGCCCTGGGACGAACCCGTGATCAGGGCGCGGCGGCCGGAAAGATCGAACAATTTAAGGCCCACTGTTTCCTCCAGTCTCTCGACATTGCATTCATACAGGTTTATGTTATCGATAACATTCATCCCTTTCAGACGTGGATGTCAAGGCTTAAACGCCCGGTTTCGGTACGGATTGGGCGGGCGGGGAGGCCGCACGACGTGCAAATGCGCGGCAGGCGGCGGTGACAGGGATGCGGATTATTTTGTCGCGCCGCTCAGGCGCGATGTCGAACGGGAGATATTTATGAGAGCGATTGTTGCCCATGGGGCGAAGGATGTGCGCATCGAGGAGCGGCCCGAGGAAGCGCCGGGCCCGGGAGAAGTGCGGCTTCGTCTGGTCCGGGGCGGAATTTGCGGCAGCGATCTGCATTATTACAACCATGGCGGCTTCGGCGCGGTGCGGCTTCGTGAACCCATGGTGCTCGGCCATGAGGTCTCCGCCGTCATCGAAGAACTGGGCGAGGGCGTGGAAGGGTTGAAGGTCGGCGGTCTGGTTGCCGTTTCGCCTTCCCGCCCATGCCGAACCTGCCGCTTCTGCCAGGAAGGCTTGCACAACCAGTGCCTCAACATGCGCTTTTATGGCAGCGCCATGCCTTTCCCGCATATTCAAGGCGCTTTCCGTGAGGTTCTGGTGGCCGACGCCCTGCAATGCGTGCCGGCCGATGGGCTTAGCGCTGGCGAGGCGGCCATGGCGGAGCCGCTGGCGGTAACGCTGCATGCCACGCGCCGCGCTGGCGATTTGCTGGGGAAACGCGTGCTCGTCACCGGCTGCGGCCCTATCGGCATTCTGTCCATTCTGGCCGCGCGCCGCGCCGGCGCCGCTGAAATCGTCGCCACAGACCTTTCGGATTTCACGCTCGCCAAGGCGAAAGAAGCGGGTGCGGATCGTGTTATCAACAGCAAGGATGAGCCCGACGCACTTGCCGCTTACGGCGCGAACAAGGGCACTTTCGACGTTCTTTACGAATGCTCGGGCGCGGCCGTGGCGCTTGCCGGCGGCATTGCGGCGCTTCGTCCGCGCGGCATCATCGTCCAGCTCGGCCTTGGCGGCGATATGAGCCTGCCGATGATGGCGATCACCGCCAAGGAACTGGATCTACGCGGCTCTTTCCGCTTCCACGAGGAATTCGCCACCGGGGTCGAATTGATGCGCAAGGGCCTGATCGACGTCAAGCCGTTCATCACCCAGACCGTCGATCTCGCCGACGCCATCTCGGCCTTCGAATTCGCCTCGGACCGCAGCCGTGCGATGAAGGTGCAGATCGCTTTTTCGTAAGTAAGGTTTCTACGCGCGAATGCGCCGACGTTTTGATCGGCGGCGGGTCATCCCGCCGCCGATTTTTTCGGCGGGTTCTTGCCCGTGGAGACTCGTGAAGATGTTATCGATATCATCAAATGCTTTAGGCACGTCATTCCGGCCTTGAGCCGGAATCCAGCCGACGCGCGTCTGCGCGGCGAGAGAGTCCTTTCAGCCCAAGGACTTGGGCTGGCTGGATTCCGGCTCAAGGCCGGAATGACGGTGGGAAAGTGACGGACGCCAGCAAACGCTCCAGCCTGTCATACCCCCCAACACGATCGCCGCATATTTGGCTCCGGGCTGCACCCACGACCGTCTTTACCGACGTCGTCTCTGCCCATTTGCACATTTTGACGCAGGTCAAAAAGGTGATTTGCCGCTCGTCGTTTTTTGCGTTATCGAAATTTCAGAAATTACTGAAAATTCAGGAAACGTAAAAATGCCGACCAACTTGTCCCCGCTCGTTCAGTCCTTCGTGCTGCATTTCGGTGAGATGGGCAGCCGCTGGGGCATCAACCGCACTGTCGGCCAAGTCTATGCTTTGCTTTATATTTCGCCGCAGCCATTGTGTGCGGACGAGATTGTGGAGGCGCTCGGCATCTCCCGTTCCAACGTGTCGATGAGTCTGAAGGAGTTGCAGGCGTGGAACCTTGCAATTCTCAAGCATTTTCCCGGCGACCGGCGCGATTTTTTCACGACGCCTGACGATGTCTGGCAAATTCTCCGCACCCTTGCCGAAGAGCGCAAGAAGCGCGAGATCGATCCCACGCTCAGCGTGCTACGCGAAATTCTGATGGAAACGCCGGAAAACGAAGATGAGCGGCATGCGCAAAAGCGCATCGACGAGATGAAGACGCTGATCGAGCAACTGACCGGCTGGTATGACGATGTGAAGCGGCTGGAGACGGAAAGGCTGGCTTCGCTTCTGGCGCTCGGTTCGAAGGTTACGAAGCTTCTGGAGGCCAAGGACAAGATCGTCTCCCTCGCCAGACCCCGTGGCACGAAGAAGGATGGGTGAGGAGATCGGCCGTGAGCATGTCCGTGGAAATCCGCCAGGGGGCCGATGGTGACGGCGCAGCCTGTCCCGCTCCGGTTGGAGTCTCGCCCGATGCGACGCGTCGGCGCTTCTTCAGCAATGCCAATCGCAAAACCTCTCGCGACAGAGCCGCCGGGCGGGTGAAAATGACAAGCGTGCCGGCGGTTGGAAAATCCGTTGCCTTGCTGCATGTGCTGGCGGCTTTGCTCTGGCTGCCGCAGGCAGGTTTGCTTGCCTTTTCAGTCGGAAGAATTGCCGATGGCGCGCCGATGATGGCGATCGTGCCGGCTGCGGCCGCGGTTCTCATCCTCGGCCTCATCAAGGCATGGCTGGAAAAGATCGCGGCGCGGCTGTCGTTTCGTGCCGCTCGTGCGGCGCTGTCGCAGCGGCGGCTGGAAGCACTGCAGGCCGTGGCGAAGGTTTCCCCGCTCGATCTGTCGCGCACCGCCTCCGGTGAGGCGGCAGGCGTCGTGGCCGAGGCGGCGGAAGCGCTGGTGCCTTATCTTTCCCGTTTCCAGCCGGCGCGGATGAAGGCGACCATCGTGCCGCTGGTTTTCGTGCTGGCGATCCTGCCCTTTACCTGGATTGCGGCACTGGTGCTGCTGCTCGCCATGCCAACCATCCCGCTTTTCATGGCGCTCATCGGCTGGCAGGCCAAGGCCGCCAGCGAAAAGCAGCTTGCGGAGACGGGCAATATGAATGCATTCCTGCTCGATCGCCTGCGCGGGCTGGAAACGATCCGCACGCTTAAAGCAGTCGATCTGACGGCGGAACGTCTCAGCACCGATGCGCAGAACCTGAAGAAGCGGACGATGGCGGTGCTCAGGATCGCCTTTCTCTCCTCGGCGGTGCTGGAGCTTTTCGCAGCGCTCGGCGTTGCCATGACCGCCGTCTATATCGGTTTTCATCTGCTCGGTTTTCTCGATTTCGGCGCCTGGGGCGAGAAGCTGACACTTGCCGAAGGCCTCTTCATCCTGCTTCTGGCACCGGCCTTTTTCGAGCCGCTGCGGGAACTCTCCGCTGTCTGGCACGACCGCGCGGCCGGTGAAGCCGCACTTGATGCGCTCGGCAAATTGACGGCCGGCGGTGCGGCAATCGCGGGTGAGGGCGCGGATGTGGCGTCTGTCCCATCCCCGATGCCCGGCCTGCTGGAGATCGACAATCTCTCCTTCGCTTATCCAAGCAACCCACCTGTCATCCAAAATCTCAACCTGACCGTTCAGCAGGGTGAGCGGGTAGCAATTCTTGGGCCTTCCGGTTGTGGCAAATCCACTGTACTCTCCTTGATTGCCGGGCTGGCCGAGGCTGGAGAGGGCTCGATGAGGATCGGCGGCGTCAAGCTCGATAATGCGACGGCGGATGGGCTGCGCAGGACGATTGGCTGGGTCAGCCAGAAGCCGTTCTTTTTTGCCGGTTCGCTAAAGGCGAATATTCGCTTCGGCCGTTCGGTTGTCAGCGATGGCATCGTGGAAGAGACGCTGTGCCGCACCGGGCTCGATGGCTTGTCGCAGGCGCGCCGGCGCCTGCAGATCGGCGATGGCGGATATGGAATCTCGGGCGGGGAGGCGGTGCGGCTTGCCATTGCGCGTGCTTTCGCAGACCCCGCAACGCAGCTTGTTCTGGCCGATGAGCCGACAGCCCATCTCGACCGGGAAACGGCTGCCCTTGTCACGGAAAACCTGCTGCAACTGGCAAATGGCAGGACATTGATCGTCGCGACCCATGATCCGGTGCTTGCGGCGCGCATGGACAGGATCGTGGATATGACGGCGATCCATTCGAGGGGGCAGCCATGATCGCGCGTTTTGCGATATTGAAACCCATTATCGGCCTGTTCTGGTCGGCGCGGCGCGGCATGCTGCTGGCGGGCGCGGCTCTGGCGGTAACGACGGTGCTGGCTGGCATCGGCCTTCTCGGCGTTTCCGGCTGGTTCATCACCGCAACGGCAATTGCCGGTCTTCTGCCGGCGACTGCCTATGCCTTCGATGTCTTTGCGCCTTCGGCCGCCATTCGTCTTCTGGCGCTGGCGCGCACCGCCGCCCGTTACGGCGAACGCATGACGACCCATGACGCCACGCTTTCCGTGCTTGCAGCACTTCGGGAAAAGCTGTTTCGCGGCTTTGCCGCGCCGCAGGCCGCGAAATCCCTGGAGGCGAGGCCTGCGCGCCTGCTGAACCGGCTGACGGCGGATATCGATGCGCTGGATTCGCTTTATCTGCGCGTGCTGGTTCCCGCTGCCGTGGCGATCCTTGCCGCAATCGCGACAGGCCTCGGGCTTGCTTTTCTCCATCCTCTGGCGGGCATTCTGGCGGCGGTTTTCCTCGTCGCGGCGGGGCTTGGAATTTCGGTTCGCGCCGCCTTGCGGGCGGAAACATTCTCGCGCCGCCGGGCAATCGGGCTGGAAGCCCTTCGGGCCCGCACGGCCGATCTCGTGAGCGGGCAGACGGAGCTTTTGACCACCGGCCGCCTTTCCGCGCAGGTCGCGGCGGTAAAGCGGGCGGATGACTACCTCTCTGCCTGCGATGATACCCTGAACCGCATCGAAATCAGTGCCGGTTTTTCCTTCGGTGTTTCAGCGGCCCTTCTTTTGAGCGCCGCCCTTCTCGGCATGGCCTGGCTTGCGGAACAGGGGGCGGTGAACGCGCCGACCGCGGCTCTCGGGCTGCTCGTCTGTTTTGCCGCGCTGGAGCCTTTTACGGCGCTGCGTCGTGGAGCGATGGAACTTGGGCGCACGCTGTTTTCCGCAAGGCGCATTGCGCCGCGTCTTTCGGCAACGTCTGAAGGCCGCTGTCCCGTCTCGCCGGTCGACGGCATGGCGGCAGAGCTAAAAAACGTGCGTCTGGAGCGGGAAGGGAACGACAATCCGGTCCTGACGAATATCAACCTTGCAATCGCCTCCGGGGAACGGGTTGCCATCATCGGCCAGAGCGGTGCGGGCAAGACAAGCCTCATCCAGCTTCTGGCGGGTGAATTGCGGCCGGCTACGGGCACGGTCAACGCCCTGCCGTCCACTCTTATGACGCAGCGAAGCCAGCTTTTCCGCGACAGCATCGCCGACAATCTGCGGCTGGCGAAACCCACCGCAACCGGGGCCGAATTATGGGACGCGCTCGAGGCGGCAGGCCTTGCCGAACACGTCAAAACCTTGGCCGCCGGGCTGGAGACAAGGCTTGGCGAGGCGGGCCAGGGACTTTCCGGCGGCCAGTCGCGCCGGCTCGCGCTCGCCCGTTTCCTGCTCGCCGACCGGCCGCTCTGGCTTCTTGATGAGGTGACGGAAGGGCTGGATGGTGACACCGCCCGCGACGTGCTCACCCGGCTGTTTGCGAGGGCGCAGCGAAAGACTGTCGTGATGATCACCCATAATCGCCGCGAGGCGGAATTTGCCGATCGCATCATCGTGCTGAAAGAGGGGCGTCAATTTGATGAATGTCAAAGCGGCACCCCGGAATACGGCGTAGTGCTGGAGACACTGCGCCCGGACTGAGATTTTTTGAGAGCCGGCGTCGTCTTTGAAATGGAAGGCCGGCCTTCCGGAAAAGGTGGATAGGACTATGGAACTCGACATAGTGGCGCTGTCGCGCCTGCAATTTGCAGTGACGGCTTTATATCACTTTCTGTTCGTTCCCCTGACGATCGGACTGTCGGTGGTGATCGCCATCATGGAAACGGTCTATGTCATGACCGGCCGCACGGTCTGGCGGCAGATGACGAAATTCTGGGGCACCCTGTTCGGCATCAACTTCGTGCTCGGCGTTTCCACCGGCATCGTCATGGAATTCCAGTTCGGCATGAACTGGAGTTACTACAGCCACTATGTCGGCGATATTTTCGGTGCGCCGCTGGCCATCGAGGGCATGATGGCCTTCTTCCTGGAAGCCACCTTCGTCGGCCTGTTCTTTTTCGGCTGGGACAAGCTGTCGAAACTCGGCCATCTCGTCGCGACATGGTGCGTGGCGCTCGGTTCGAATTTTTCGGCGCTATGGATATTGATCGCCAATGGCTGGATGCAGAACCCGACGGGATCGGCCTTCAATCCCCAGACCATGCGCATGGAAGTGACTGACTTCTTCGAGGTCCTGTTCAACCCGGTGGCGCAGGCGAAGTTCGTCCACACGGTGTCTGCGGGTTATGTCACGGCCTCCATCTTCGTCCTCGGTGTTTCGGCCTGGTATGTGCTGAAAGGCCGTCATGTCGATCTTGCCAAGCGCTCGATGACGGTTGCCGCCTCCTTCGGTCTGGCGTCCGCGCTGTCGGTCGTCGTGCTGGGTGATGAAAGCGGCTATCTCTCCACCGAACACCAGAAGATGAAGCTCGCCTCCATCGAGGCCATGTGGGAAACCGAGCCGGCCCCGGCACCCTTCACGGCCATTGGTTTTCCCGATCAGGAAGCACGCGAAACGCATTTCGCGGTGAAGATCCCGTGGGTGATGGGCCTCATCGGCACCCGCTCGCTCGACACGCAAATTCCGGGCATCAACGATCTGGTGGAGCAGGCCAAGACCCGCATCCGCGACGGTATCAAGGCCTATGACGCGCTGATGCAGATACGGGCCACCGGTAAGGGCGCGGAGTTGCCGGAAGAGGTGCGCGGCACCTTTGCCGAACTCGGCCATGAGCTCGGTTATGCCCTGCTGCTGAAACGATATGTCGACGATCCGCGCCAGGCGAATGAAGAGCAGATCGCCAAGGCGGCGGCGGATACGATTCCGCATGTGCCGACCCTGTTCTGGTCGTTCCGCATCATGGTCGGCCTCGGTATGTTCTTCATCCTGCTGACGGCGACTTTCTTCTATCTCTCGGCCCGCCGCCGGCTGGATCATTACCCACTGCTGCTGAAAGTGGCGGTCTTCGCCATTCCTTCGCCGTGGATCGCGGCGGAAATGGGCTGGGTGGTGGCCGAATTCGGCCGCCAGCCATGGATCATCGAGGGCGTGCTGCCCACGGCCGCGGCCGTCTCCAGCCTCAGCGCCTCCACGGTCCTCATCACGCTCCTGTGTTTCATCGCCATCTACACGGTGCTGTTCATCGTCGAAATGGGGCTGATGCTGAAGGCGATCCGCAAGGGGCCCGAGCCGGACCATGAGCCGGAAGCGCCGCTCGTTCCTGAAAAACTCGTCGCTGCGGAGTAAACGATCATGATATTGCACCAACTCATCGACTACGAAATCCTCCGCGTCATCTGGTGGCTGCTGCTTGGCGTGGTGCTGATCGGTTTTGCCGTGACCGGCGGTTTCGATCTCGGTACCGGCGCGTTGCTGCCCTTCGTGGCGAAAACGGATATCGAGCGGCGTGTCGTCATCAATTCCATCGGCCCCGTTTGGGAAGGCAATCAGGTCTGGCTCATCCTTGGCGGCGGCGCGATCTTCGCCGCGTGGCCGCCGCTTTATGCAGTGTCGTTTTCAGGGTTTTACCTGGCGATGTTCGCCACCCTGTTTGCGCTGATCCTGCGGCCGGTCGGTTTCAAATATCGCTCCAAGCGGGAAAGCGCCGCCTGGCGCACCGGCTGGGACTGGGCGCTCTTCATCGGCGGCTTCGTTCCGGCGCTAATCTTCGGCGTGGCCATCGGCAATGTGCTGCAGGGCGTTCCCTTCCACCTCAATGACGACCTCAGGATTTTCTACGATGGCACGACGCTGTTCGAGCTTCTGAACCCTTACGCCATCCTCTGCGGCCTCGTATCCGTCGCCATGCTCGTCATGCACGGTGCCGCATGGCTGGTGCTGAAGACGGATGGTCCAGTCGCGGCCCGTGCTCGCGGTTTCGGCAGCATCGCGGCGCTTGCCACCACCGTTCTTTTTGCGCTCGGCGGCGTCTTTCTGTGGCTCGGTGTCGATGGTTATCGCTTCACCTCGGAGGTCGTCACCGACGGTCCGTCCAATCCGCTGTCGAAGACGGTAGAGGTTGCGGGCGGTGTCTGGTTTGCCAATTATGCGGCGCATCCCTGGATGATGCTGGCGCCGGCGCTCGGTCTTGTCTTCCCACTCGTCGCTTTCGTCTTGCTCCGGGTCCGTAGGGAAGTGCTGGCACTGCTTTCCAGCTCGCTCGCCATTTTCGGCATCATCGCAACGGTGGGGCTGACGATGTTTCCCTTCATCCTGCCGTCTTCGGTCGATCCGAAATCGAGCCTGACGGTCTGGGATGCATCTTCCAGCCATATGACGCTGTTCATCATGCTGGTCGTCGCCCTCATCTTCATCCCGATCATCGTCGCCTATACGTCATGGGTCTATCGCGTGCTGTGGGGCAAGGTGGATGAAAAGGCGATCCGCGACGATAGCGGTCATGCTTATTGATTAAGAAAGAAGGAGATCGAACATGTGGTATTTCGCCTGGCTGCTCGGCCTGCCTCTCGCCGCCATCTTCGCCGTCATGAACGCCATGTGGTATGAGTTGATGGAAGAAAACGCGAAAAAGGCCGAAGCGAAGCTGGATAAATAGGGCTTCGGCGGAAGCCTCTCCTCCGTCATGCCGGATCTGGTCCGGGGTGACGGAGTGCGGATGATGCAACTCCGCCAGATATACAAGGGCGGCATCCGGTTGGGATGCCGCCCTTTTGGGTACAACAGCCGTGCCTGCGATGCGCGGCTTCAGTGGATCGCGATGCCGCGCTTGTCCGCTTCTTCCTTGATGATGTCTTCGACGATGGCCCTCTTGAGATTTGGATTTCCAAGAAGATAGTCGTCGGCGATCTCGAAGATCGATTTCGGATTCTCGGTCCTGTGCAGGGTGTCGAGGTCCTGGCCGATCTGCTCTCGAAGGCTGGAATAGTCGTCCATCACGGCGCTCCCGTTTATCGGTTCAATCCAGAAGGTCGGCTGGAACCTTGCCGCCGTTTTCGGACAGTTTCTTGATGACGGCCTTGTGCAGCCAGATGTTCATGGTCGCCGAATCCGAGGTGTCGCCGGTATAGCCGAGTTCGCCGGCCAGTTCCTTCCGGGCGCTGAGGCTGCTGTCCAGATTGAGCGCTTTCAGAAGGTCGACGATCGAATGTTTCCAGTCGAGTTTCTGGCCGTTCTGCTTGACCGCCGCATCCAGGATCGAAGCGACGTCGACATTGCCGGCGGGGGCCGGAGCCGCGGCTGTCGGAGCGGGTGCGGCCGGTGCGGCCGGGCTTGCCGTGGCTGCCGTCGTGCCGGCCGGAGCCGAAGTCTGCGGTGCGGCCTCGGCCTTGCCGAAAATAGCGTTCTTGATCTTGTCGAAAAAGCTCATGGTGTCCTCCCCTTAGCGGCGAAATGCCCGCCCGACGGCGATGAGAATGCAGGCGCCGATGAAGCCGGCGATGAGATAGCCAATCCAGCCTCCGAGCGAAATGCCCACGAGCCCCAGAAGGAAATTGGCGACGATGGCGCCGACAATGCCGAGGATAATGTTCATGAAAAGACCCATATTGCTTTTCATGAACTGTTCGGCCAGCCAACCGGCTACGCCGCCGATGATGATTGCTGCAATCCAGCCAACTTGTGCGTCTTCCATAACAAGCCTTTCCTTTGTAAGAGAGGTCCGCAGGCATATGGACAGGCTTTTGCGCGCACTGATCCCCCCGCCTTGAATAGACCCCAGGCGGAGCAATAACGGCGATATGGGCGATTGGTTCCGTGCGGCGAACTATGCGCCGCATATTCTTTAGCTCTGGCTTTGAAAGTCGAGGCCGATATCGAGAACCGGCGCGCTGTGGGTCAGCCAGCCGACGGAGATGAGATCGATGCCGGTTGCGGCGATGGCTGCGGCCGTCTGCGGATTGATGCGGCCGGACGCTTCGGTAATGGCGCGACCGGCGACGATTCCCACCGCCTCGCGCAGCTGTTCGGGTGTCATATTGTCGAGAAGGACCGCATCGACGCCCTCATCCATGACCTCGCGCAACTGCGCAAGCGTATCGACCTCCACCTCGATCTTGACGAGATGCCCCACGCCCTGCCGGGCGCGGCTGATGGCGTCGCGCACGCCGCCCGCCACGGCAATATGGTTGTCCTTGATGAGAACGGCGTCATAAAGCGCAAAACGGTGGTTCATGCCGCCGCCGGCGCGCACGGCATATTTTTCAAGCGCTCTCAGCCCCGGCATCGTCTTGCGGGTGCAGGCGACCGAGGCCTTGGTGCCGGCAATGGCGGCAGCGATTTTTGCGGTGACGGAAGCGATGCCCGACAGGTGGCCGAGGAAATTCAGCGCCGTGCGCTCCGCCGTCAGAAGGCCGCGTGAGGGGCCTTCGATCGTTGCGATGATATCGCCGGGCGTCACGGCGGCCCCATCCTGCACATGCCGTTTCATCGCGATGGCCGGATCCACGAGCTGGAAAGCCAGTTCCGCCGCGTCGAGACCGGCGATAACGCCCGGTTCGCGCGCGGCCATGACGACGACTGAGCGATGATCGGCGGGAATGACGGCGGCGGACGTGATGTCGCCCGCCAGTCCGAGGTCTTCCAGAAGAGCATTGCGCACGAGCGGTTCGATGATGAGGCGTGGCAGGGGTGAAAGGGTCATGTCAGGCGCTCCGCGCAAGGCTGGCCGAGGAATGGCTGGGAGAGGAAAATTCATGGGCGATGGTGAGAACGTCGCTGAGGTTCAGCCTGCGCCTCGTGGCCGTCGCATGTTTTTCAGGGAAATCGTCGCGGAAATGCGCGCCGCGCGATTCCGTGCGCAGCGCCGCAAAGACGGCGATGGCCAGTGCGACAAGGGCAGGATCGGATGCCGGGCCGTTCCGCTCAGCCAGTGGCAGAAGATCGCGGATCGCGCCCGTCAGCCCTTCCGCATGTCTTACGATGCCGAGATGGCGGGAAACGATGGGCCGGACGGGGGAGAGGTCGGCTGCCGGGACATCGGGCATGGGGAGTGTTGCGATATCCGCTGCCCGTTTTTCCGCATATGCCTGCCTGCCTGCAATGTCTTCTGCGGCACGCATGCCCATGGCCGCCGCTTCCAGCAGGGAATTGCTGGCAAGCCGGTTCGCGCCATGCAGGCCCGTGCAGGCGGTTTCGCCGGCAACCCACAGGCCCGGCACCGAGCTTCGGCCTTTACCATCGGTGGCGACGCCGCCCATATGGTAATGCACCGCCGGGCGCACCGGCACGAGTTCACGGGCGGGGTCTATCCCGGCTTCGCGGCAGAGCAGGTCGATCGAGGGGAAGCGAGCGGAAAAGCCGGAGCCGAGCGCCTTGCGGGCATCGAGAAAGACCTTGCCGCCACGCAGTATTTCGCGGTCGATGGCGCGGGCGACAATATCGCGCGAGGCAAGTTCCGCACCCGGAACTCCCGCCATGAAACGTTCGCCGTTTTCGTTGAGAAGCAGCGCGCCTTCACCCCGCACCGCTTCGCTCACCAGCGCCAGCGGCCGTCGGGGCGAGGAAAGCGCCGTCGGATGGAATTGCACGAATTCCATATCGGCGAGGATGGCGCCGGCGCGGGCGGCGAGCATGATGCCCTGCCCGAAATTGCCGGCGGGATTGGTCGTCGCCTCATAAAGCCCGCCGAGGCCGCCGGTGGCGAGAACGACCTGGCTTGCCGGCAAAGTGAAGCAGCCTTTTGGCCCGATGCAGGCGAGACCAACGACGACGCCGTCTTCCGTCAGCAGGCGGCGAACCTCCGTGCCTTCCAGAACGGTTATGGACGGCGTGCGAAGAACGGCTGCGGCGAGAGCCCTGACGATGGCCGCGCCTGACCCGTCCCCTTCGGCATGCAGGATGCGCCTTCTGCCATGGGCGGCCTCCAGTCCGAAGACGAGCCTGCCTTCGGCATCCCGGTCGAAGCGCACCCCGGCCCGCTCCAGCGCCTCGATGACGGCGGGGGCGGCGGAAACGATCTCTGCGGCCATTTCCGCGTCGCAGAGGCCGTCGCCTGCGACGAGCGTATCGGCAAGATGCAGCGCGGCGCTATCGTCCGGACCGAGGCTGGCGGCAATGCCGCCCTGCGCCCAGGCGCTGGACGTCTCGCCGCCGAGAACGCTGCGTGTGAGAAGCAGCACGGGCTGCGGCGCAAGCGTCAGCGCCGCCATCAGGCCCGCAATGCCGCTGCCGACAATGACCGTCCAGCCCGTATGCGACGGGAGGCGTTCGCTCATACTTCCAGCATCCTTTCCACGGCGCGGCGGGCGGCGACAGCGATGGCCGGGTCGACCGTCACTTCGTGGCGGTTTTCCTCCAGCGCCGCGCGGATATTGCCAAGCGTGATGCGTTTCATATGCGGGCAGAGATTGCAGGGGCGGATGAATTCGACATCGGGGTGATGCACGGCGACATTGTCGCTCATCGAACATTCCGTCAAAAGCACCACGCGGGCCGGTCGTTCCCGTCCGACATAATCCGACATGACGGCGGTGGAGCCGGAAAAATCCGCAGCCTCGACGACATCGGGCGGACATTCCGGATGCGCGAGTACGGTGACACCCGGATGGCTTTCGCGCAATTCGCGAATATCATCGGCGGTGAAAAGCTCGTGCACCTCGCAATGGCCGCGCCAGGCGATCAGTTCGACATTGGTTTCCCGCGCTACGTTTTTCGCCAGATATTCATCCGGCAACATCAGCACGCGCGGCACGCCGAGCGATTCCACCACCTGACGGGCATTGCCGGAGGTGCAGCAGATATCGGATGCCGCCTTCACCGCGGCGGAGGTGTTCACGTAGGTCACGACCGGAACGCCGGGATAGGCCTTGCGCAGAAGCGCGATGTCCTCGGGCGTGATGGAATCGGCCAGCGAACAACCGGCGGCCATATCCGGAATGAGCACGGTTTTCTCCGGATTGAGCAGCTTTGCCGTCTCGGCCATGAAATGCACGCCGGCCAGAACGATGACATCCGCTTCCACCTCCATCGCCTTGCGGGCAAGGGCAAGGCTGTCGCCAACGATATCGGCGACGCCGTGGAAGATTTCCGGTGTCTGATAATTATGGGCGAGGATAACGGCATTGCGCTTGCGCTTCAGCTCGAGGATCGCCTCCACATCGTCCTGAAAGCTCATCCATTCGGCCTTGGGAATGACGCGGGCAACGCGGTCGTAAAGGCTTGCGGCGGAAATCTGCTCGTTCACGGTGCTCTCCCATTTATACTCTTTTTGAGTATATCTAGGGCGAAGACATATTCTCATTGTGAGCATATGTCAATTGCGGGAGAGCGGCAGTTTCGTTCCGGAAAGGGCGCGTTCATCGAGAACGGTCTGGCGGAAGCGGAAGAGCTTTGCCGGGCGGCCGCCGGTTTCGGTCGCCATCTCGCCGGTCTCTTCCACCAGTTGCTGCTGTTCGATAAGCCGGCGGAAGTTCTGCTTGTGCAGCGTCAGCCCGGCCAGCGCCTCGATGGCGCGCTGTAGCTGCAGGAGCGTGAAGGCGTCGGCCATCAGTTCGAACACCACGGGACGATATTTGATCTTGGCCCGCAGACGCGCGATGCCGGTGGCAAGGATGCGGCGGTGATCGGCAAACATTGGCCTGCCGAAATTGATCCGCGGTTCGCCCTGCGCCTCTTCGACCAGCCCGGCTTCATACAGCAACTCGTAACGCTGCAGGGTCAATTCCTCGTTCCAGCCTCCGCCATCGAGGCCGAAGGTGAAATCCGCCCGCAAATGGCGTTGGCTTTTGGAGGCGGGATCGGAATCCGCCCAGGCGCGCAGCCTGTCGATGATGCTGTCCAGAACTTCCGGGCGTCCCTGACGGTGATCCTCCCAGGGGAAATATTCGTACCAGCCGTGCCAGAGCGGGCGTTTGCCGCCGGAGGCCTCCTGTTCGCGAACCAGTCCGAGATAACCGATGGAGATGGTTCTGCCGCCTAAAATGTCGTTGTTGCGGTCGCGATCGGCGAAAGTATAGAGCTGTTCGAGATAACCGACGGGGTGATGGGTCTGTTCGTGAATCCATTCCCGCAAGCCGCTCTGGAGGGTTCTGTGTCCGAATTCGAACGGTCCCGACGGAAGCGCTGCGCCTTCCCGAACGGTCATGACCCGCGGCTCATCCGTGGTGATGGCGGTGACGACGGCGATGAGTTCGGCATGGGCAAGCCCGATGGTCACGGCGGCTCCTCTGGTCGTTGGCGCAAGATCAATCTTCTTTGGCACAGGAAGGTTGCTTCGCCAACATGGCGGCAGAAAAGGGCTGTCGATAAATAGTCTCACTGAAAACGGGGCGCCATCAGACAAAAGGATGAATTCTTGTGGTTAGTCGTCCGTCGTCTGATATGTTACAGACCCGCACAAGCATTTCAGACTGTAGAAGGCCGATGTTGGAGAACATATCTCTCGAAGAGACACTTGTGGGTTATTATACCTGGAACATCGGGCAAAACCTGATTTACCTCGATGCCGTGGCGGCCCGCCTGCGCGAATTCTCCCCGGAAAAAGCCGCTCGCGGCATTCCGGTCGAGGATTTCATCGCGCAGATAGAAAGCGGCTCGCGCGCACGCGTCGCCAAGGCGGTTTACAATTCGCTGACAAACGGCGTGTTCTATGATCAGGAATATCGCATTCAGCTCAAATCTGGCGGCTTCCGCTGGTTGCGGACAACGGGACGGGTGATCCTCGACAGCGACCAGCTTCCGATCATGGCCATGGGCACGGTGCGGGATGTCAGTGCCGGCAAGATTTTATTGATGTGATAAGCGGCGGACCTCTTCGCGAGGCGGCGGCCGATCGATTTTAATTTGTTCATTGTTTTGATGTTGCGGTGACATGGTCCGGCAGATCGCAATTTTGCTGTTTCAGATCGTCCTGGCCATTGGCCTCGGCATAGCCGGCATCCGCATCGCCTCGCTCGTCAATGGTGAGGCAACATCGGCGCCAGCAGGCCTTGCGGCCAATACGGAACTGCTTTGGACGACCTCGCCGGTGCGGGTCGATCCGCGTAGCCAAAATTACGAGCGCATTCCGACGCCTCCCGATCTTTATCCGCTGAAAATGCATGCGGACCAGCGCCTGCGCGTCATCTCCAGCAGCCGTTTCACCTTCAAGGGTCAGGAATTCCGCCTCGCCGGCGTGGAGGATGTCGAGCGCAACCGCGTTTGCGCCGGCCCCGACGGCCGCCGTTACGCCTGCGGCCTCAACGCCTTCAAGGCGCTGGAGAACCGGCTGCGAGGCAGATATCTGGAATGTCGGACGGTGGAGGAAGGTGGTGCCGGCAGTTCCGTGGAGTGCCGGATCAACGGGCAGAATGTGCGGGCGCTGCTGCAATAGGCGATCAGGTCAAACGGCTTGCGAGATGCGCAAGAGCGACTGGCCGAAGGGAAGATATTTTTTGTCTGGGAAGGTTTGGTGGAGCTAAGCGGGATCGAACCGCTGACCTCTTGCATGCCATGCAAGCGCTCTCCCAGCTGAGCTATAGCCCCATAAGGGTTCCGGCATTTCTTCCGGTTCCGGGAACCGAAGCGGTTGTTGTTCCGTTCGGTGGCGGCTTACTACTGCGGCTTTCCGACGAGTGCAAGCATAAAAAACGGCCCGGCGTCATTTTTTTGTCGTCGGGCCGAATTATCAAATAAAATCAAGCTTCTTCGTCGTCGCCCGATACGCCGATGATGCCGGACATGTCGTCGTCGTCATCTTCGTCGTCGGTTTCGAGGAAGGTGTCGTCGTCATCGTCGATTTCGACGTCATCGTCGTCGCCGAGATCGGGGATATCGTCGCCGTTGTTGTCGCCATCGGCATCTTCCAGCGAGACGAGTTCGACTTCCGTGTTTTCGGTATCGACTTCCGCCACTTCCTCTTCTTCAGCCTGCTCCATCTTGGCCTGGGCGGTGCTTTCCTCGAAGAAGGAGAGCGGCCAGGACTTGCCGGTATAGGGAGAAACGACCGGATCGCGGTTCAGATCGTAGAACTTCTTGCCGGTATCGGGGTCTGTGCGCTTGGTACCAAGTTCCGCTTTTGCCACTGTCTAAGCCTCAAATTGTCGAATGAGTTTCGGTGTGTACGCCGTAAAACCGGCATAGACGGTAAAATTTATAGCCGGTCCCCTTAATCGTTGCGCTCTTTCGTGTCAAAGACAAACTTCGGGTGCCGCCTGCCTCGGCGCAACCCCTATGCGGGGATGCTGATATAAATAGGAAGGCGTTGCGCACTCTATTATATGAATGACGAATGCACGGGCGGAAAGCTTCATGACCTTCACGATCGCCATAGACGGGCCGGCTGCGGCGGGCAAAGGAACCCTGTCGCGCAGGATTGCCGAGACCTATGGTTTCCACCATCTCGATACCGGGCTGACCTACAGGGCGACCGCCAAGGCGCTTCTGGATGCCGGCCTGCCGCTCGATGATGAGGCCGTGGCGGAAAAGATCGCGCTGGAAGTCGATCTTGCGGGGCTCGATCGCGCCGTTCTTTCCCGGCACGATATCGGCGAGGCCGCATCCAAAATCGCGGTGATGACGCCGGTGAGGCGCGCGCTCGTAAAGGCGCAGCAGCGTTTTGCCGCAAAGGAGCCGGGCACTGTGCTCGACGGCCGTGACATCGGCACGGTGGTATGCCCGCAGGCGCCGGTGAAGCTTTACGTCACGGCCTCTGCGGACGTGCGGGCGCGACGCCGTTACGATGAAATTCTGGCCAATGGCGGCAGCGGCGATTATGATGCCATTTTCGCTGAAGTGAAAAAACGCGACGAGCGCGACATGGGCCGCGCCGACAGCCCGTTGAAGCCGGCTGAAGACGCGCACTTGCTAGATACGTCGGAAATGAGTATAGAGGCGGCGTTTCAGGCCGCGCGGAAGATCATCGACGCCGCCCTGAAGAGATAGGTTTCTCGCGGAACGGCTTCCTGCCGTCCGCGTTTAGTCCGGAATTGCCCGAAGACATGTCCTTGCGCCGGAAAGCCTTTTGAAAAGGCGGGCATGGGGTCGGGTATCAACAACACTAGCCCACCGGCGCTTTTGTATTCGCCATAGCGCGGATGCAATCAGGAGATTTCATGTCAGTATCTACCCCCACGCGCGAAGATTTCGCAGCGCTTCTCGAAGAATCCTTTGCCTCCAACGATCTTGCCGAAGGCTATGTTGCCAAGGGTATCGTAACGGCAATCGAGAAGGACGTTGCCATCGTCGACGTCGGCCTCAAGGTTGAAGGCCGCGTACCGTTGAAGGAATTCGGCGCGAAGTCCAAGGACGGCACGCTGAAGGTCGGCGACGAAGTCGAAGTTTACGTCGAGCGCATCGAAAACGCTCTCGGCGAAGCCGTTCTGTCGCGCGAGAAGGCTCGCCGCGAAGAAAGCTGGGTCAAGCTCGAAGCCAAGTTCGAAGCTGGCGAGCGCGTCGAAGGCGTTATCTTCAACCAGGTCAAGGGTGGTTTCACCGTCGATCTGGACGGCGCTGTTGCATTCCTTCCGCGTTCGCAGGTCGACATCCGTCCGATCCGCGACGTTACCCCGCTGATGCACAACCCGCAGCCCTTCGAAATCCTCAAGATGGACAAGCGTCGCGGCAACATCGTTGTCTCGCGTCGTACGGTTCTCGAAGAGTCGCGTGCCGAGCAGCGTTCTGAAATCGTTCAGAACCTCGAAGAAGGCCAGGTTGTTGACGGCGTCGTCAAGAACATCACCGATTACGGTGCGTTCGTTGACCTCGGCGGCATCGACGGCCTGCTGCACGTTACCGACATGGCATGGCGCCGCGTCAACCATCCTTCGGAAATCCTCAACATTGGCCAGCAGGTCAAGGTTCAGATCATCCGCATCAACCAGGAAACCCATCGCATCTCGCTCGGCATGAAGCAGCTCGAGTCCGATCCGTGGGATGGCATCTCCGCCAAGTACCCGGTTGGCAAGAAGATCTCCGGTACGGTCACGAACATCACCGACTACGGTGCATTCGTTGAGCTGGAGCCGGGCATCGAAGGCCTGATCCACATTTCCGAAATGTCCTGGACCAAGAAGAACGTACATCCCGGCAAGATCCTGTCCACGAGCCAGGAAGTCGACGTTGTCGTTCTCGAAGTCGATCCGTCCAAGCGCCGTATCTCGCTCGGCCTCAAGCAGACGCTGGAAAACCCGTGGCAGGCATTTGCCTACAGCCACCCGGCCGGCACTGAAGTTGAAGGCGAAGTCAAGAACAAGACCGAATTCGGTCTGTTCATCGGCCTCGAAGGCGATGTCGACGGCATGGTTCACCTGTCGGACCTCGACTGGAACCGTCCGGGCGAGCAGGTCATCGAAGAGTACAACAAGGGTGACGTCGTCAAGGCTGTCGTTCTCGACGTTGACGTCGAGAAGGAACGCATCTCGCTCGGCATCAAGCAGCTCGGCAAGGATGCTGTCGGCGAAGCCGCTTCTTCCGGCGACCTGCGCAAGAACGCAGTCGTTTCCGCTGAAGTCACTGCGGTCAACGATGGCGGCATCGAAGTGAAGCTCGTCAACCACGAAGACCTCACCTCGTTCATCCGTCGCGCTGATCTCTCTCGTGACCGTGACGAGCAGCGCCCTGAGCGCTTCTCCGTTGGCCAGGTTGTCGACGCCCGCGTCGTCAACTTCTCGAAGAAGGACCGCAAGGTCATGCTTTCGATCAAGGCTCTGGAAATCGCTGAAGAGAAGGAAGCCGTCGCACAGTTCGGTTCGTCCGACTCGGGCGCTTCGCTCGGCGACATCCTCGGCGCGGCTCTCAAGAACCGCGGCGAATAATCGCTCCGATCTTTGAAATGAAGAACCCGCCGGAATTTCCGGCGGGTTTTTTGTTGGGTTCAACGGGCCTTGCCCGCTTGAGCGCGAGGGGTAAGGCTTCTCTCGACGTCATCTTCGGCCCTGTGCCGAGGATCTAATCACGTCGAATAAAATCAATCGGTCGCAGATCCTCGGGACAGGCCCGAGGATGACGTCGGCGTGATTGGCGCGACTTACATTCCAATCTGATCACGCCGAATTCAGAGCATGCCGCTCATCTTCAGATAATAATTTTCCGCGCTGTCGTCGGAAGCCACCGCCGTCGGGCTTTCCTGCGTGTCGATCCCGTCATTGGCGGCGATGCGCTCTTCTTTTTCGTCCTGACCGTCGGAATTATCAGCACCGGCTTCGGCCTCGTCATTTGCCTCATCATCGGAAAACGGGCCGCCTCCGCGCGGCGGCGTTTCCGATTCATAGTCCTCATCCGCCGGCGGATAGGCGACGAGCGGCAGCGATGTGCCGTCTTTTACCAGAGCCGCGGCGATCAATGATTGCGAAGCCGATTGCTCCAGCATCGCCATCCTCGCTTCCGGGTCCAGCATGGCCCGAGGCAGCGGCTGGGCTTCGGGGCGATGGGTCGCCGTTTCCGTTTCCTCACCCGAGGGGCGGGCTGCGGCTGTTGCGAGGGTCGATTTTTCGGCGGGCTGATCGTCGGACGGTTGCTGCGCAACAGCCTGCGGCGTGGGCGGAGGCTCTTGCGTGCCGGTCGGCTTGAGCGGAAGTTTGCCGGCGGTGGCGGCAAGCAGCAGGCTGTTCACGGTCTCCGCGTCGTCTGCGAACAAACCGGATGGCGGGGTAAGGCCCGTGCGGATTTCTTTCTGCTCCGGCTTCATCGTCTCCCGATGCGGAAGGGCAGGGGAGGCTTCGCCGGTTTCGGCGCGGGGCGGATTTGCCGGGCGGGCCTCGGCCGATACTTCCTTCATCACGCTGCCGGTTTGTGGCGGAAGCGGACGTGCCGTGTTTTCGGCTCTTCCATCCGGCTTTACGGCAACGGTCGGCATATCATGTGTGTCGGCAGGCGGGGTGGAAAGCGTGGGCCGGGGGTCCAGTTGCGCCGTTAGCACCGCCACTGTGGCTTTCATCGCTGCGCCACTGAGGGCGAGCGGCCCGATGAGCAGCGGCAGGAGCCGGCTGACGGTGGCGGAATTTGCCGTCTGCGCTGTCGCGGACGAAGAAGGGCGCGCTTCCGCATTCTGGCTCTGTGCGTTCTGCTGTTTCGGCTGGGCCGATTGTGCGGGGGCGGGGTTGGAGGAATTGTTCTGCTGATAGGAGGAAACCACCGCCTTTGCCGCAAGGTCCGTTCCCTTGTAACGGGAAAGCTCGATCAACAACGCGAGGCGGGCAGCATCCGGCCCGGTCGGCTGTTTCAGGATTTCGGCAAGCATCGAAAGGGTCAGGCCCTGCAGGGCCTTGCCGACCTGCTGTTCCAGCGCCAGGCGTTGTGGCGCCGGCAGGGTGCGGAGCGCCTCCGTCAGCCGCGTCACATAGGTCTCTATGGCTTCGCCATCCCGCCGGGGCAGGTTCATCAGCTTGCCGAGCGCTTCCGCCAGAACGGCGGTGCTGCGCGAGAGCTGAAATTCGCTGGTGAGGGAGGCGATTGCCGCGCGGGCAAAAAGGCTGCTGTTTTCAGGGGCGGGAATGTTCGGTTGCGGCGGTGCAGCCTCTTTCACCTGCTCGCGCGGTGTCAGTGAAACCGTGGTTCCATAGGCGGCATCGGTTGCCGCAATTTTCGGTACAGGCGGTAACATGCTGCGCTCCGTTTCTATCGGTGACCGCCGCTGGCTGCGAAAGAGCCAATCCCCATTGGCTCTGTGATCCGCATCTGGCTTGAATGTTGAAAAATCGCCGCGCCGGTGATGGACAGGTGTCATCTCGCCCGCTCATGCGGGAGCGCCGTATACGCCTCTGGCCGCAATGCCGGTTGCAGCGCATACAGAATCATCAAGCTCAATCTTGGCTTGCAGATATTAAGATTTGGCTAACCAACGAATTGCGCGTCCGGTCAGGGCGAAACGCCGATGAACATGCGGTAAAGGCCGTTATCGTCGGAATTGACCGAGGAAATTTGGTCGGGATCGCTGGGCGCCGTCTCAAGAGCTTCCGGCGGCATGGCATCGAGCCAGCTTGCCTTGGGAAGATTTCGTTCCGGTTGAATGTTGACGGGGTCGATGAGGCTGTCTTCCTCAGTGGGCGCGGTGAAGGCCGCATCATCCGGAACGAGCGGGGGGGCGGCCATGGATAGCAGCGCCTGCGCGGCATTGGGTTCTGTGTCGTAAACGGCGCTGCCGGATAGGCCGGAAATATCGGTCATGTCTGAACTCACATCATGTTTCGCTCAAGTGACGATCGGAAGCGGCAATCATGCCGCCTTTTTCTTCAGCAGTTCATAAAGGCCATTGTCGTCGATCGAGATCGGCAAAATGGCGTTGCGGGTGTCTTCGACAAGCGCCTGCGCATCGAGCAGTTTTTCGCCGTCGTCTTCCGCATCGGCCGGATCGGTGACCGCGTCTGTCTCCGCCGGCTCATTTTCGTTTTCCGCCGGGGCGGCTTGCTCAGCCGGCACAGCCGCAAGCACGGCGATCAGCGCCGTTTCCGACGATGTGTCGGCTGGCGCCTGCGGGTCGACGCCTTCCGTTTTGTCGTCGCCGGAAGCATCGATATGCTCCTTTACGACGTCCTGAAGCTCCTGCACGTCTTCAAGCTTGCCCTGCGCATCGCGCGCCTGGATATCCTGTTCCCGCTCGGCCTTCACCTCGGCATCGTTGATTTCGCCGATACGATCCTTGCCGCGTTCGGCCTGCAACTCTTCCCTGGTTTTCGGATCGGCGACATCTTCGAGACGCTGAATGACTTTCAGGGTTTCACGCGTCATGAAGCGGGTGCCCTGCGCCTGTTCGTCCAGGGCCTCCTTCACGGCGCGCGCCTCATCGCCATAGGGGTTGGCGATGGCGGAGATCATCTGCCGGGCGGAGACGCCGAGTTGTTTGAGGCCGGTCGATTCTTCCAGATCGTCGACGCTTTTCGGCAGGGTCGCGCGCGCCGCCATGATGGCTTTCGACATCTGCTCGCCGAAATCCTCTTCCGTGCCTGTGAGGCCTGCGCCCTTTGCGATGCGGGCGGCAAGGGCGGCCATGGGATCGGTCTTGCTGTTGACGCCATTGTTCAGCACGTCCACGACCTCAGCCTCCGAAACGCCGAAGGATTTCAGGGAAATCTTCGTGGCTTTCCCCTGCGAATCGGTTTTTTCGAAGCCGTCGGTCAGGGTCAGCGCATCCTGAAGTCTTCGCGCGAAGGAAAAGCTCGATTCGTCTTTTTCCTGTGTGATGCCCAGCGCGGAGGAAAAGCGGGAGACGAGCGAGGCGAACGCATCGGCATCCGGTTTCATGACGCCGAAGAGATAGGCGCTTATCTTCTCATTGGCGGCGCGCTGGCTTTCGTCCGGCTGCGGGTTTGTCTTGACCGCATCGTCCTTTTTGGTGCCGTTGGCCTTTTCCTGCTCTTCGCGCTGGCGTTCCTCGATGGTTTGGACCATCGAGCGCATGAGGTCGCTGACTGCAATGCCCGCCGTCTGCTGTAGCGGAGTAATCATCCCTCAAAGTCCCCGACCGCCAAAGTTGCGGCCGAGAATAGGCAATTCTGGTAAATCAGTGCTTAAGCCAGATGCGGGCGCGCTCAGCTATGGGCGAAAATATCGGTTTCTTCCCAGCCGAGGAGGTCGAGCTTCGCGCGGGTCGGCAGAAAGGCGAAACAGGCGTCGGCATGGTCGAGGCGGCCGTCACGCACGAGGCGCCCTGTTAGCTTGTCGCGCAGCGCGTGCAGGTGCAGCACGTCGGAGGCGGCATATTCGAGCTGCGCTGGCGACAGGGTCTCGGCAGCCCAGTCGGAAGATTGCTGGGCCTTGGAAATATCGACTTCCAGCATTTCTTTGAGGTTATCCTTCAGCCCGTGCCGGTCCGTATAGGTTCGGGTCAGTCGCGAGGCGATCTTGGTGCAGAAGACCGGTGTGGTCGTCACGCCGAAGGTGTGGAACAGAACGGCGATATCGAAACGGCCATAGTGAAAAATCTTCTGGCGGGCAGGGTCGGCAAGCATCCGGACGAGGTTCGGCGCTTCCTTTTGACCGGCGGCGATGCGAATGACGTCCGCCGTGCCGTCGCCCGGTGAAAGCTGAACGACACAGAGGCGGTCGCGGCGCGGCACCAGTCCCAGCGTTTCCGTATCGATTGCGATGGCGCCGGTGTAACGCGCGGCATCTTCGGCGGAAATATCGCCTTCGTGGTAACGGATGGGTGCTGCCATGTCCTGCTCCAGAAATTCCAGTTTCCTGCTCCGGCTATAACGGAAAGAGCGGCGGGACGATACCGTTTTATCGGCTCGTACAGTGCGTCACGCCGCATGGCCTTGGCACTTGCCTTTGCGAAAGCCCCCGGGTTAGGGTCGGGAAATCCTTTCCTGACAAATCGCATGAATTCCCGATGACAAAGAAAATCTATCTCGCCGGACCGGAAGTTTTCCTCCCGAACGCGCGCGAAATGCTCGACCTCAAGGCCTCGCTGGCGCGGGACGCCGGTTTCACGCCGCTTTCGCCGGGCGATCTGCAAATTCCGCCGGCGGATACCAGGGTCGGTCACGGCTGCAACATCAATGCGGTCGATGAGCGGATGATGCTGGAAGCTGATGCGGTGATCGCCAATCTCACGCCGTTTCGCGGCATCGCCGCCGATACGGGAACCAGCTATGAGTTGGGCTTCATGTGCGCGCTGGGCAAGCCGGTTTTCGCCTATACCAATATCGCGGCCAATCACTTCACCCGCATCAAGGCGCATTATGGCGGCGTCGCCACCCTGGATGAAACGGGCCGTTATCGCGGGCCGGACGGGCTGTCGATCGAGAATTTCGACATGGTCGACAATCTCATGCTGCATGGCGGGATTTTGCGGCGCGGCGGCGTCATCATCGTTGGCGATGCTCCCGAAGAGGCTTTGTATACGGATCTCGAGGCCTACAGGCGCTGTCTTACGGCGGCGGCGGAAAAATTACTGACACCGATTGACCCTGAAAAAACCAATAGAGTGGAGGCATCATCATGAGCGGAACCATCCTCATCACCGGCGCGACATCCGGCTTCGGACAGGCCACGGCGCGGCGCTTCGTCAAGGAGGGCTGGAAGGTCATCGGCACGGGCCGGCGGGCGGAACGGCTGGAGGCGCTTTCAGCCGAGCTCGGTTCCGCCTTTCATGGCCTCGCCTTCGACATCACCGACGAGGAGGCGACAGGAAAGGCGCTGTCCGGATTGCCGGAAGGCTTCCGGGATATCGACGTTCTCGTCAACAATGCCGGCCTCGCACTCGGCACCGCGCCCGCACCGCAGGTGCCCTTGAAAGACTGGCAGACCATGGTGGACACCAACATCACCGGTCTCCTGAACATTACCCACCATCTGCTGCCGACCCTGATCGGGCGCAAGGGTATTGTCGTCAACCTCTCGTCTGTGGCTGCGCATTACCCCTATACGGGCGGCAATGTGTATGGCGGTACCAAAGCGTTCCTGCGGCAGTTTTCGCTCGGCCTGCGTTCCGACCTGCATGGCAAGGGTGTGCGGGTGACATCCATCGAGCCCGGCATGTGCGAAACGGAATTTACGCTGGTGCGCACCGGCGGCAATCAGGAAGCCTCGGACAATCTCTACAAGGGCGTCAATCCGATCACGGCGGACGATATTGCCAACACCATCCACTGGGTTGCCTCGCAGCCCAAGCATATCAACATCAACAGCCTCGAACTCATGCCGGTCAACCAGTCCTTCGCCGGTTTCCAGGTCTATCGGGAAAGCTGATTTTCCGCGATTTTGGGGAGTGCTGAAAAACCGGGCAGGAATTTTCGAGCTATGCAGAAATGCAATGCTGCATTGCGAGACTTGCTCTGTTAAAAATCACGGATACCGCTATATTCAAATCATCGAAGCGACGCACTCCTCCTCCCAGCGTCGCTCGATGTGGATCGGTGGTACTCCTCCTCCCAATCACCGATCAAGTTTGAAGCCTGCCGCACCTCCTCCCGCGGCAGGCTTTTTCCTTTTCTGGGCGTCTATTCCTTGAATATTTTGGGCTGTCGACTTTCAGCGCACCGGCTTAGTGCTGAAGACGGTCCGCGGTCTCCCCTTGGATTTCCGGGGGATTTTGAATTTCTGCGTCAAGGCAATGAGCGTTGAAATCAGGCGTGCGTTGATCACATTTTCGTTATGTCTAGATAAATTTGCACAGTTTTGTGGTGGCGTGCCCTGCCGGGCCATTGCTTACCCCCCGCCCTGTGTTTAAGCATGAGCAAAAGAACGCTTGGGAGGTTGCCGGCACGCCTGTGTCTGCGGCCCGAAAGCGGCGGGGAGAGAATGGCAGACTTTCAAGAGGCGCTGAAGCGGTTTCAGCCGGTCGCGGTTTCATCGATCGCTGAAGACGAGCTCAGGTTGCGACTACGCGGCCTGCAGGCGCGAATGATCCAGCAAAATATCAAGGCGGTCTGGCTCGATGCATCATCGTCGCTGACCTATTATACCGGCCTGTCGCTTGGTCTTTCCGAGCGCATTCACGGCGCCCTGGTGCCGGCGGAAGGCGTGCCGGTCTATGTCAGCCCGACCTTCGAGGAGCCGAAGCTTCAGACGCTCATCCGCATTGCGGGTGAGGTTGCCGTCTGGGAAGAGGATGAAAGTCCCTTCGACCTGATGGCAAGACGTATCGGTGCCTTGACCTGTCCCGGTCATCTTGTCGCCATCGATCCCGCTACCCCCTTCGTCTTCGCATCGGCCCTCATGCAGCGTCTTGAAGGGCGCATCATTTCCGCTCAGCCGATGATCGTCGCCCAGCGGCAGGTCAAATCCGCAGCCGAGATCGCCATCATCCAGACGGCGATGGACGCGAGTTATGGCGTGCAGAAGGCCGTGTTCGAGGGGCTGCGTCCCGGCGTTTCCACCACGGAAGTCGCTGATTTCGTTAATGCGGCGCATATCGCGCTCGGCCTGAAGCCGCTTTTCGTGGCGGTGCAGTTCGGCGAGGCGACGGCCTATCCGCATGGCGTGCCCCATGCCCAGACGCTCAGCGAAGGCGATATGGTGCTGGTCGATCTTGGCGGCATTCTTCACGGCTATCGTTCCGATATCACCCGCACCTATGTCTTCGGCAAGCCGACGGAACGGCAGCGTTTCCTCTGGAACGCCGAGCGCGACGCGCAGGCGGCGGCCTTTGCCGCGGCAAAGGTCGGCGTTGCCTGCTCGGATGTGGACAGGGCGGCGCGCGACAGCCTGAAAGCAGCCGGTTTCGGCCCGGATTATCAGCTTCCCGGCCTGCCGCACCGCACCGGCCACGGGCTTGGGCTGGATATTCACGAAGAACCCTATATCGTTGCAGGAAATGCCACGGCACTGGAGCCGGGCATGTGTTTTTCCATCGAGCCGATGCTGTGCGTTTATGGCGAATGCGGCGTCCGTCTTGAGGACATTGTTTATATGACGGAGGCGGGACCGCGCTGGTTCTGCCCACCGGAAAAGAACCTCGACCGGCTGTTTCAGCCGGTCGCCGGGTAATTGGTCGGGAGGCAAAGGACCGAACGGCGACACGGGTTTCGTGTCGCTGCTGACCAGAAGAGGTAGGCCCCCGGACGGGGCCGCAGGAACTCAGAAAAAGAGGGAAAGGACCACCAGATGAAAACGCTGACCCGCAGTTTGCTTATCGCCTCTGCGATTGCGATCACTTCCGCCATGCCCGCCATGGCGAAGACCTTCGTTTATTGCTCCGAGGCATCGCCGGAAGGCTTCGATCCGTCGCCTTATACCGCAGGCGGCACCTTCGATGCCTCCGCGCATCCGGTCTATAACCGTCTGACCGAGTTCAAGAAGGGCACGACCGAAGTAGAGCCCGGCCTTGCGGAAAAATGGGACGTTTCCAAGGATGGTCTCGAATACACTTTCCACCTCCGCAAGGGCGTCAAGTGGCACTCCAACGACAAGTTCACGCCGAGCCGCGACTTCAACGCTGACGACGTGATCTTCAGCTACAACCGCCAGGGCGACGCGAAGAACCCGTGGAACCAGTATATCGCAGGCATCACCTACGAATATTACAACTCCATGGAAATGCCGTCGCTGATCAAGGAAATCGTCAAGGTCGACGATTACACGGTCAAGTTCGTGCTGACCCGCCCGGAAGCGCCGTTCCTCGCCAATATCGCCATGCCTTTCGCTTCGATCGTGTCGAAGGAATATGCCGATACGCTTGAGAAGGCCGGCACTAAGGAAGACTTCAACAACCTGCCGATCGGCACCGGCCCGTTCAAGTTCGTCGCCTATCAGAAGGACGCGGTCATCCGCTACCAGAAGAATGCCGACTATTGGGGTGAAGCTCCGAAGATCGACGACCTGATCTTCGCGATCACGCCTGACGCCGCCGTTCGCCTGCAGAAGCTGAAAGCTGGCGAATGCCACCTGATGCCATACCCGGCTCCGGCTGATCTGGCGACCATCCGCGCCGACAAGAACCTCAAGCTCGATGAGCAGCCGGGGCTGAACGTCGCTTACTTCGCCTATAACACGACCGTTGCACCTTTCGACAAGCCGGAAGTGCGCAAGGCGCTGAACATGGCGATGAACAAGCAGGCGATCATCGACGCCGTGTTCCAGGGTGCCGGCCAGGTTGCCAAGAACCCGATCCCGCCGACAATGTGGTCCTACAACGACAGCATCAAGGACGATGCTTACGATCCGGAAGCTGCCAAGAAGGCCCTCGAAGCCGCTGGCGTCAAGGATCTGTCGATGAAGATCTGGGCAATGCCGGTGCAGCGTCCCTACATGCCGAACGCCCGTCGTACTGCCGAGCTGATCCAGTCGGATTTCGCAAAGGTTGGCGTCAAGGCTGAGATCGTCTCCTTCGAATGGGGCGAATATCTCAAGAAGTCCACCGAAGTGAAGCGCGATGGTGCCGTCATCCTCGGCTGGACCGGCGACAACGGCGACCCGGACAACTTCCTCAGCGTTCTCCTGTCCTGCGCCGCAACCGGTGAAGGCGGTGCGAACCGTGCACAGTGGTGCAACAAGGAGTTCTCGGACCTGTTGGCCAAGGCAAAGCAGACCACCGACGTTGCCGAGCGCACCAAGCTTTATGAGCAGGCACAGGTGATCTTCAAGGAACAGGCTCCGTGGGCGACGCTTGCGCACTCCACGCAGTTCGTTCCCATGTCCGCCAAGGTTTCCGGCTTCACCATGAGCCCGCTTGGCGACTTCACCTTCGAAAACGTCGACATCGCGGAGTAATCCCCGAACAACCGGACGCGCGGAAGAACCCTGTTCTTCCGCGCGTCTTTTCAGGAAAAAACCATGATCCGGTTCATTCTCGGCAAACTTCTCTATCTCGTTCCGACCTTCCTCGGGATCACCATCGTCGCCTTCGCCTTCGTGCGCGTCCTGCCGGGCGATCCCGTGCTGTTGATGGCGGGCGAGCGTGGCATTTCGCCCGAAAGGCATGCGCAGCTTGCCGAACAGCTCGGTTTTGCTCAGCCCATCTGGCAGCAATATCTCCATTTCCTTGGACGGCTGCTTCAGGGCGATCTCGGCAATTCGCTGGTCACCAAGAAGCCGGTCCTCACCGAGTTCCTGTCGCTCTTTCCCGCGACAGTCGAGCTTGGTCTCGTTGCCATCATCATCGCAACCTTGATCGGCGTTCCTATCGGTGCCCTTGCCGCCATTCGTCGCGGTTCCTGGTTAGATCAGATCGTCATGACGACTGCGCTGGTCGGTTTCTCCATGCCGATCTTCTGGTGGGGTTTACAGCTCATCGTCCTCTTCTCCGGTGCTTTGCAGTGGACGCCTGTCACGGGGCGAATCTCGCTGATGTATTTCTTTCCTTCCGTTACCGGTTTCATGCTGATCGACAGCTTAATTTCGGGACAGAAGGGAGCGTTCGCGTCGGCTGTGTCTCATCTCGTCCTTCCTTCCGTTGTGCTTGCCACAATTCCGCTAGCTGTGATTGCCCGACAGACACGATCGGCGATGCTGGAGGTTCTGGGCGAGGACTATGTCCGTACGGCTCGAGCCAAAGGCATGTCACCTGCGCGCGTCGTCGGCATCCATGCATTAAGAAATGCGATGATTCCGGTTATAACTACCATAGGCCTGCAGACTGGTGTGCTGATGGCCGGCGCTATTCTGACCGAAACCATCTTTTCCTGGCCGGGCATCGGCAAGTGGATGATCGATTCCATCATGCGCCGTGACTATCCGTCTGTGCAGAGCGGTCTGCTCCTGATCACAGGTCTGGTGATGATCATTAATCTGCTCGTCGATCTGACCTACGGCCTAATCAATCCAAGGATCCGTCACAAATGACCGATGTGACCACAACTCCCGGCATCCGCCTTTCGGACGCCGCCATCCGCCGCCGGATGCTTGCCGATTTCTGGTTCTATTTCCGCCAGAACCGCGGCGCCGTCATCGGCCTTGCCGTCTTCATCCTTCTGGTGCTGTTGGCAGTCTTCGCGCCGTTGATCGCGCCGCATGATCCCACCCAGCAATATCGTGATGCTCTTCTCGTCCCGCCGGTCTGGCAGGAAGGCGGCCGTGCCGGCTTCTTCTTCGGCACCGATGCGGTGGGTCGCGACATGCTGTCCCGCCTGATCTACGGCGCGCAATATTCGCTATTTATCGGCGTCGTCGTCGTCTCCATCGCCCTTGTGGGCGGCATCGTCATCGGTCTCGTTGCCGGTTTCTTCGGCGGCTGGATTGATACCGTCATCATGCGCGTAATGGACATCATTCTCGCAGTTCCATCGCTGCTCTTGGCGTTGGTGCTGGTCGCGATACTTGGACCTGGCCTCACCAACGCCATGATTGCCATCGCCATCGCCTATCAGCCGCATTTCGCGCGTCTGGCACGTGCTGCCGTCATGAGCGAACTCCGGCGTGACTATGTCACTGCTGCCCGGGTGGCCGGCGCCGGCAATTTCCGGCTGATGTTCAAGACTATCCTGCCGAACTGCCTTGCGCCGCTGATCGTTCAGGCGACGCTTTCCTTTTCGTCCGCGGTTCTCGATGCCGCCGCTCTCGGCTTCCTCGGCATGGGCGCGCAGCCGCCCGCCTCCGAATGGGGCACGATGCTGGCGGACGCGCGTGAATTCATGCTGCGCGCCTGGTGGGTCGTGACCCTTCCGGGCCTGACGATCCTGATCTCGGTGCTCGCCATCAACCTCATGGGTGACGGCCTGCGCGATGCGCTCGATCCCAAACTGAAGCGGAGCTGAGCGATGAGCCTGCTGAAAATCAAGAACCTCACCGTCAAATTCGCCACCGCCACCGGCGCCTTCACGGCCGTCAACGGCATCGATGTTTCCGTCGACAAACACGAGGTACTGGCCATCGTCGGCGAGTCCGGTTCCGGCAAGTCGGTATCGATGCTCGCCGTCATGGGGCTTCTGCCCGATACGGCGACGATCACCGCCGACGAGATGACCTTCGATGGCAAGAACCTTTTGGCCATGTCGCCGCAGGAGCGCCGCAGGGTGATCGGTCGCGAGATCACCATGATCTTCCAGGAGCCGGTCGCCTCGCTCAACCCGTCCTTCACGGTCGGTTTCCAGATCGAGGAGGTTCTGCGCCTCAATCTCGGCATGAGCGGCGCTGCTGCGCGTGCGCGCGCCCTGGAGCTGTTCCGGGCTGTCGGCATTCCCGAGCCGGAAACCAAGCTCAAGGCCTATCCGCACCAGATGTCGGGCGGCCAGTGCCAGCGCGTGATGATCGCGATTGCGATCGCTTCCAAGCCGCGCCTGCTGATCGCCGACGAGCCGACCACTGCGCTCGATGTGACGATCCAAAAGCAGATTCTCGATCTGCTGATGAACCTGCAGGCGGAATATGGCATGGCGCTGATCCTCATCACCCATGACATGGGTGTGGTGGCGGAAACCGCCGACCGCGTCGTCGTGCAATATAAGGGCCGCAAGATGGAAGAGGCGGATGTCTTGAGCCTGTTCGAGGCTCCGCAGCATCCCTACACCAAGGCATTGCTTTCGGCCCTGCCGGAAAATGCCACCGGCGACCGTCTGCCCACGGTTTCCGATTTCTTCGGCAAGGAGGGCGTTCAATGAGTATCGTTGTCGAAGGCAAGGGCATTACCCGCGACTATCACGTTCCCGGCGGCCTGTTCGGCGGCGCCAAGACGGTGCAGGCCCTGAAGGGCATCGACTTTACCGTCGAGCGCGGCAAGACGCTCGCCATCGTCGGTGAATCCGGCTCCGGTAAATCGACGCTGGCCCGCATCATCGCGCTGATCGATCCGGCATCCGGCGGCGAACTGAAGATCGAAGGCAAACCTGTCGATATCGCCAGACGCCGTCCGGATACGGAGATGCGCTCCAAGGTGCAGATGGTGTTCCAGAACCCCTATGGCAGCCTCAATCCGCGCCAGAAGGTGGGCGACGTGCTGATGGAGCCGCTGGTCATCAACACCAAAATACCGGCTTCCGAGCGCCGCGAGCGGGCCGAAGCCATGCTGGTGAAGGTCGGTCTCGGTCCTGAGCATTTCAACCGTTATCCGCACATGTTTTCCGGCGGCCAGCGCCAGCGCATCGCCATTGCGCGCGCACTGATGCTGAACCCGGCGCTGCTGGTGCTGGACGAGCCGGTCTCCGCGCTCGATCTTTCCGTGCAGGCGCAGGTTCTGAACCTGCTCGCCGACCTTCAGGAAGAATTCGAGCTGACCTATGTTTTCGTCAGCCATGATCTTTCGGTGGTGCGTTACATCGCCGATGATGTGATGGTCATTTCGAAGGGTGTGGCGGTGGAGCAGGGCACGCGCGAGGAACTCTTCGCCGATCCGAAGCATCCCTATACCCGCCAGCTTTTCGCTGCGACACCGATCACGGATGTCGATGCCATCCGCGCCCGCGTGGAACGCCGCAAGGCGGCACGGCTGGCGGCGACCGCCTGAAGGCTGACGACCGAGGTTGGGAACAGGCCGGATTTCCGGCCTGTTCTTTTTCAGGACTTCAGGAAACGCTCGACTGCCGCAAGCGCGCCCTGCTCCCGAATGTCTCGATAGGCGGCTTTCAGGGCTGGGACGAAGGTTTCGTTCCCGGGCAGGTCGCTGCCAAATGTGCGTTCGAAAGTCAGAAAACGGTCGACGACCGCATCCGGCGCCATTGCCAGTTGATCCGGCGCATCCCACTCCTTGAAAGCGGGATCGAGAATGGTGATCGGCTGCCCCTTTTCATTCTTGTCCGCGCAGGACCTGATCCAGAGCGCGACGGCGAAAATAACCGTCCGGCTTTCAGCCTTCTCCGCAAGCAATTCGCGCAAGGGGCCAAGAATGCGCAGCGGCACTTTCTGCGATGCATCGGAGGCGATCTGCATGGTCTTGTGCTGCAATGAGGGATTGGCGAAACGATCCCGCAGGCCGGCTGCGAATTCCGCCCCGTCAACGGCGGGGTCGAGCGTCCGTTCGATCTCGCGCCAATAGGCGTCGATGAAATCGCGCACGGGCTTTTCACCCCATGCATCCGCCACCGTCGCAAGGCCGGCAATCTGGCCGATGGCGGCGATGGCGCTGTGGGAGCCATTCAGCATTCTGAGCTTCATATGCTCGTATGGCTCAACATTGCCGACGAATTCCACGCCCGATTTCTCGAGCGCCGGCCTTCCATGCGGAAAACGGTCCTCAATGACAAAACGGAAATAGGGTTCGGCCACCACCGGCCAGGCATCGCTGAGGCCGAGTGCGGTCGAAATCGCCTCGCGGTCCGCATCCGTGGTGGCGGGAACGATCCGGTCCACCATCGAGCAGGGGCAGGCAATATTGGTTTCGATGAAGGGTGCCAGTTCCGGATCGGCCAGTTCCGCAAATTCCAGCAGCAGCTTTTGCAGCACATGGCCGTTGGCGGGCAGGTTGTCGCAGGAAAGGAGCGTCAGGGGCTGAGAACCTTGCTTGCGCCTGCGCCGTGTGGCCGCAAGGATGAAGCCGAAGATGGAGCGTGGCCGCTCCGGGTTTTCGAGATCATGGACGATATCGGGATGATCGCGCAGCGGGCTGCGGGAGGCGAGATTGGTCAGGTAACCTTTTTCCGTCACGGTCAGTGTGACGATGAGGACGCGCGGATCGGCCATCCGCTCCACCAGCCGTTCGGGCTCTTCCGGGGCGACGATGGTTTCGAGAATCGAACCGATGATGCGCAGGCGCTCGCTCTCACCATCTCGCAAGCAAAAGGTGTAGAGATTATCCTGCGGCTCGATGGCGTCGCGCGTATCCGGGCTGCGCAGCGATGCCGCAACGATGCCCCATCGGGTATCGCCGCGATTAAGGCAATCGTCGATGAAAACCGCCTGATGAGCCCGATGAAAGGCCCCGACGCCGAGGTGGACGATGCCGGGCGTGACGCTTTGGCGGTCATAGGCGGGTGTCGTGACGGATTGCGGCAGGCGGGGCAGGGTTGCAGCGGAAAGCCGGTCTGTCATCGATGCGAAATCCCCATGCGGAACGGGACGGTTGTAGCTCGCGCCGCTCTCATTGCGGCGTCCGGCTTGTGGCGCATCATGTCGGTTCCTCCCCTATATGCGGAATGATCAGGCGCCGGCCTCTTTGAGCAGCCGGACCTGGCGCAGCGTATTCTGGCGGCTGCGCTCGAGATGCCGCCACAGGGCATCGACGATCTGGGCCTTGCTGCCGGCGGCGATGGCATCGGCGATATTCTGGTGCTCTTCGACCGAGCGGGCGTAGTCGCCGAGAATCGAGACGAAAACCGTGTGGGTCTGGTCGAGAATGCGCTCATGCGAGCCGGAAATGACCGGAATGCGCGCCGCCGACACAAGGGTCGTATGGAAGCTGCGGTCGTAAAAAAGCGCTTTCGATAATTCGTCGAGCGTTGAGCCTTTGGCGAATTTACGATGTTTCGCAAGGCTTTCCAGAAGTTCCGCGTGCAGCGCTCCATCCAGTTGCCCGGCGTCGAAGGCCACTTCCACCGCGCCTTTTTCAAGCAGCATTCTGGCGGCGTAAAGTTCCTCCACATCTTCCACGGTGAAATCGCGCACAACCATGCCGCGCCGGGAGGAATTGACCACCAGCCCATCGGCCTCGAGTTTCAGGCAGGCTTCCTTCACCGGCGTGGGGCTGATGCCGAGATCGGCGGCAAGCTCATTGGGCAGCAGGCGTTCGCCGCCGCGCAATCTGCCGCTGACGATGCGCGCGCGCAGCTCCTGATGCGCCTGTTCGGCGAGCGTGACTTTGACCAGCGAGTTCATGGCGGCATCATTGCCCAGCTTCGAGGGACTGGCAATGGTTGAATATTAAAAATAAAAAATTTTTTATTTTACAAAAGCCGGTTTTCCTTTAGCTCTATCCATCATCGGAAGCCAGCTGCTGGAGGAGGGCGGTCTGGCAATTTCCCGAAAGCCATCTGCGCGGCCCATGGTCGCGGGGACGTGGCGTCTATTCCTCCCCGCAAGCAATCAGCAATCGAGGAATGACCGATCATGAAAATTACCGCCGTCGAACCTTTCATCCTGCACCTGCCGCTGACATCGGAATCCATTTCCGATTCCACCCACAGCATCACCCATTGGGGTGTCGTCGGTGCAAAGATCACCACCAGCGATGGCCTTGAGGGCTTTGGTTTTACCGGCACCCACGCGCATCTGCCGTCGGACAGGCTGATCACATCCTGCATCAGCGATTGTTACGCGCCCTTGCTGGTGGGGGAGGATGCGTCGGACCATTCGAGGCTGTGGACGAAACTGGCCCGTTATCCGGCGCTGCAATGGGTCGGCAGGGCGGGCATCACCCATCTGGCGCTGGCCGCAGTTGACGTTGCGCTGTGGGACCTGAAGGCGAAAAAGGCGGGCGTGCCGCTCTGGCACTATCTCGGCGGCGCGCGCACTGCGGCGGTGGAAGCCTATAATACCGATATCGGCTGGCTTTCCTTCACGCTGGAGGATTTGCTGACGGGTAGCGCGAGAGCGGTGGAGGAGGATGGGTTTACCCGGCTGAAGATCAAGGTCGGGCATGACGATCCGAATATCGATATTGCCCGCCTTGCAGCCGTGCGCAAGCGTGTCGGTTCGTCCATCCGCATCGCCATCGACGGCAACGGCAAGTGGGATTTGCCCACATGCCAGCGTTTCTGCGCGGCGGCGAAAGATCTGGACATTTACTGGTTCGAGGAGCCTCTCTGGTATGACGATGTGACGAGCCATGCGCGGCTGGCGCGCAATACGTCCATTCCGATTGCGCTCGGGGAGCAGCTTTACACGGTGGATGCGTTCCGCTCATTCATCGATGCCGGTGCGGTTGCCTATGTCCAGCCTGATGTGACCCGGCTTGGCGGCATCACCGAATATATTCAGGTTGCCGATCTCGCGCTCGCCCATCGCCTGCCCGTGGTGCCGCATGCCGGCGAGATGAGCCAGGTGCATGTGCATCTGAGCTACTGGCATCCGGCTTCAACCATTCTCGAATATATTCCCTGGATCAAGGATCACTTCGAAGAGCCGATCCATGTTCGGGACGGTGTCTACAAACGTCCGGAGCGCCCCGGCGCCAGCACGACGCCGCTGGCGGAAAGCTTCGCCCGTTATGGCAAGGCGGTGAAATGAGCAGCGGTATAAAGCCCGGATTTTAAGGGAGGGAAGCCCGTCCTCCGTCATGCCGGACTAGATCCGGCGTCCAGCCACGGCGCGTCTGCGCCGTGAGAAGAGTCTTTCGCGATCAAAGACTTGATCGCGCTGGACCCCGGATCTAGTCCGGGGTGACGGAGTGTGGATGATGCAATTTTTCCAAATTTAGCGCCAGCCGAGAGCCGGCGCCACCTGCTTGAGGATCGTCTCGATCACATGGGCGTTGTAATCGACGCCCAGCTGGTTCGGCACGGTCAGGAGCAGCGTATCGGCCTCGGCGATGGCCTCGTCGGCTTTCAGCTGTTCGATCAGTTTTTCCGGCTCGGCGGCATAGCTGCGCCCGAAGATCGCGCGTGTCTTGTCGTCTATATAACCGATCTTGTCATCGCCTTCGTTGCCGTAACCGAAATAGGACCGGTCGCGGTCGTTGACGAGGGCGAAGATGCTGCGGCTGACCGATACACGCGGTTCGCGGGTGTGGCCCGCTTCCTTCCAGGCTTCCCGGAAGGTGCGGATCTGCTGCGCCTGCTGCACATGGAAAGGCTCGCCCGTTTCATCCGTCTTCAGCGTGGAGCTTTGCAGGTTCATGCCAAGCTTTGCCGCCCACACCGCCGTTGCATTGGAACTCGAACCCCACCAGATGCGCTCGCGCAGCCCTTCGGAATGCGGCTCCAGCCGCAAAAGGCCGGGCGGGTTCGGGAACATCGGGCGCGGATTCGGTTCGGCGAAACCTTCGCCTTTCAGAAGCTCGAGGAAGACTTCGGTGTGCTGACGCGCCATGTCTTCTTCGCTCTGGCCTTCGGCCGGGCGGTAACCGAAATAGCGCCAGCCATCGATCACCTGTTCCGGCGAGCCGCGGCTGATGCCGAGCTGCAGGCGTCCGCCGGCGATGAGGTCGGCCGAACCGGCGTCCTCCGCCATGTAGAACGGGTTTTCATAACGCATGTCGATGACGCCGGTGCCAATCTCGATCTTTTTCGTGCGCGCGCCGACGGCGGCCAGCAGCGGAAAGGGCGAGGCAAGCTGGCGGGCGAAATGGTGCACGCGGAAATAGGCGCCGTCGGCGCCCAGCTCTTCCGCCGCGACGGCGAGGTCTATCGATTGCAGCAGCGTGTCCGCAGCCGAGCGGGTTTGCGACTGGGGCGAGGGCGTCCAGTGGCCGAAGGACAGGAATCCGATCTTTTTCATGATGACCTTCCAGATGTCGGAGGATGCCGGTCTTCACAAACCGGCTTCGTTGTTGTCAGTCATATAGGCTGGGACGCGCATCCTCCAACCGGCCGCGCGTAGACACGGTGTCGCCGAAATGTGAACGATGGCTGTTCAGACCATCATCCGGCGGTCGAGGATGAAGAGTTTTTCATGCGCGCGCGCCGTGGTGAGAATGAAGTCCATTAGCGAGCGCACACGCGGCACATTGGCAAGGTCTTGATGGCTCGTCAGCCAGTAGCCGCGCCGCAGTTCCACTTCGCCGGCAAGCACCATCTGCAAATCCGGGAAGCGCGCGGCGATGAAATTCGGCAGGATGCACAGGCCCCGGCCGCTCAGCGTGGCAGTCAGCTGCGCGAAAATACTCGAGGACTGAAAGCCCGGACGCAGGCCGGGCAGCACGTCGCGCATATAATCAAGGCCGGGTGAGAAGATCAGGTCCTGTACGTAACCGATGAAGAAGTGATCGAGCAGGTCCTCGCGCTTGGTGATTCTCGGCCGTCCGGCGAGATAGGAACGCGAGGCATAGATATGCAGCGTATAATCGATGATCTGTTCATTGATATAGGGACCGGCCTTCGGCGGATCGAGCGTGACGGCCACATCCGCCTCCTTTCTGGAAAGCGCCATGATCTGCTGGATCGTCACCATTTCCACCATGATGTGGGGATGCGTGATGGCGAAGTCTTTCAGCCTTTCCACGAAGAAAAAATTGGAAAAACCTTCAGGCGCGCTAAGGCGCACCACGCCGCGCAGCAGGCTGCCGCTTTCGGAAATATCCGATTGCAGCCTTTCGGCTTCCGCCTCGATACGCTCGACCGTATCCACCAGCCGCCGCCCGACGGTCGTCAGTTCATAACCGCGCGGGTTTCGCTCGAACAGCTTGGTTTTAAGCGAGAATTCCAGCCGGTCGATATGGCGGGAGACGGTGGCGTGGCTGGTGCGCAGGCTTCGGGCTGCCGATGAGAGCTGTCCGGTGCGGGCCACGGCCAGAAAATATTGCAGGTCGTCCCAGGTGAAAGGGGTGGCCATATTTGTCTCCCATCAAGAGTTCTGTTCAAAAATGAACAGTTCCTGTTCGCAATTTGATGATGCCCCGCTCTTGTGTCAACGGCCGAATTCGAGAAGTCTAGGCTCAGGATGCATCGCTTTGAGGAGGGCGGTGTGACCATTCGGGTGCAATGGCATGCAGGTCCCCCACGCGGTTCGTTCACCGTTGCACAGACAATCTGAGGCTCGCAATCATCTCTGGGAGGAGAAGTCATGCGCAAGAGTATCGTTTTATCCACGGCCATGGCGCTGGCCGCTGGCACCGCCGCTTATGCCGCCGAGATTTCGGACGGCAAGGTCAAGATCGGCATCTTGAACGACCAGTCGGGCGTCTACGCCAATTTCGGCGGCAAATACTCTTATGAAGCCGCGAAGATGGCGGTCGAGGATTTCGGCGGCAAGGTGCTCGATGCGCCGGTGGAAGTGGTGACCGCCGACCACCAGAACAAGGCGGACGTCGCCTCCAATATCGCCCGCCAATGGTACGATACCGAACAGGTCGATTCGATCATGGAACTGACCTCGTCGTCGGTCGGCCTTGCCGTGCAGGCGCTGTCCAAGGACAAGAAGAAGATCACCATCAATACGGGTGCGGCAACCACCGAGCTGACCGGCAAGCAGTGTAGCCCCTATGGTTTCCATTGGGCCTATGACACCTATTCGCTGGCGGTCGGCACCGGTGGCGCGCTCGTCAAGCAGGGCGGCGACAGCTGGTTCTTCCTGACCGCCGACTATGCCTTCGGTTATTCGCTGGAAGAAAACACGTCGAATTTCGTCAAGTCCAATGGCGGTAAGGTTCTGGGTTCCGTGCGCCATCCGCTTGCCACGACGGACTATTCCTCCTTCCTGCTGCAGGCGCAGTCCTCGGGCGCGAAGGTCATCGGTCTTGCCAATGCCGGTCTCGATACCTCCAACGCCATCAAGCAGGCGGCCGAATTCGGCATCGTCGCCGGCGGCCAGCGGCTCGCGGCGCTTCTCTTCACGCTCGCCGAAGTCCACGGCCTCGGTCTCGAAGCGGCTCAAGGGTTGACGCTGACGGAAGGTTTTTATTGGGACCGCGACGATGAATCGCGCAAATTCGGCGAACGCTTCAAGGAACGCACCGGCGCCATGCCGAACATGGTGCATGCCGGCACCTATTCCGCCGTGCTACACTACCTGAAGGCCATCGAAAAGGCCGGCACAGACGATGCCGATGCCGTCGCCAAGGCCATGAAGGAAATGCCGGTCAACGACGTCTTCTCGAAAGACGGCCATGTCGCCGCCAACGGCCGCATGATCCACGACATGTATCTCATGGAAGTGAAGAAGCCGGACGAAAGCAAGCAGCCGTGGGATTATTACAAGGTACTTGCCACCATCCCCGGCAAGGAAGCCTTCATGGACCCCGCAAAGAGCGGTTGCCCGCTGGTAACGCAGTAAAGAAGAATAAAAAGGGGAAAGCTTGATGACGATCGCTCCCGCCCTTGCCGGGCAGGCCGAACCTCGCGTCGTTCTTTCGGCGCGCGGTCTCTCCAAGACCTTCGGCGCATTCGCGGCCGTGAAAAACGTCGATCTCGACGTCCACCATGCCCGCGTGCATGCGCTTATCGGTCCGAACGGTGCCGGCAAAACAACGGTCTTCAACCTGTTGACCAAGTTTCTCCAGCCGACAGGCGGGGCGATCACCTTCATGGGAACGGACATAACAAGGACGCCGCCGGACAAGGTGGCGCGTCTCGGCCTCGTCAGGTCTTTCCAGATATCGGCGGTGTTTCCGCATCTGACGGTTCTGGAAAATGTGCGGGTGGCGTTGCAGCGGCCGAACAGCCTTGCAACGCAGTTCTGGCTGCCGCTCTCCTCGCTCGACAGGCTGAACGCCCGCGCCGAGGAACTGATCGCCATGGTCGGCCTGACACGGGAAAAACATGCGCTTGCGGCCGATCTTTCTTATGGCCGCAAGCGGGTTCTCGAAATCGCCACCACGCTGGCGCTCGATCCGAAGGTTCTGCTGCTGGATGAACCGATGGCCGGCATGGGCGGCGAGGATGTCGCCCATGTCGCCGAACTCATCCGCGAGGTGGCAAAGACACGCGCGGTGCTGATGGTCGAACATAATCTGAAAGTCGTGGCCGATATCTGTCACCACGTCACGGTCTTGCAACGCGGTGAAATTCTGGCGGAGGGCGATTATGCCGCCGTTGCCGCCGATCCGCGCGTGCGCACGGCCTATATGGGCACGGAGGAGGCTTGATATGGCGGCGATGCTCGAAGTCTCCAACCTGAAATCCTGGTACGGCGAAAGTCAGGCGCTGCACGGTGTCGATCTGACGGTCGGCGAGGGCGAAACTATCACCATTCTCGGCCGCAACGGTGTGGGCAAGACCACGACGCTGCGCACCATCATGGGCATCATCCGCAACCGCAAGGGCGTCATCAAGCTGGGTGGCAAGGATCTGATGCCGGTGCCGCTGCATCGCACGGCGAAATACGGCCTTGGTTTCGTGCCGGAAGAGCGCGGCATCTTCGCGACGCTGAGCGTCGAGGAAAACCTGAAGCTGCCGCCCGTCGTCGCATCCGGCGGCATGACGCTTGATGAAATATACGAGCTGTTTCCCAATCTTTACGAACGCCGCACCAGCCCCGGCACCAAGCTTTCCGGCGGCGAGCAGCAGATGCTGGCCATGGCGCGCATCCTGCGCACCGGGGTCAAGGTGCTGCTGCTTGACGAACCGACCGAAGGGCTTGCCCCGGTCATCGTGCAGCGCATCGGCGAGGTGCTGCAGAAACTGAAGAGCCGCGGCATGACCGTGGTTCTGGTCGAACAGAATTTCCGTTTTGCCAGCCGTATCGCCGACCGTTTCTACCTGATGGATCACGGTCAGATGGTCAGCAATTTTCCGGTCAGCGAGCTTTCCGGCCGCATGGGCGAGCTCAACAAGGTGCTGGGGGTTTAACCATGACGATGATCTTCGGCGTTCCAATTCAGGCACTGCTCGGGCAATTGCTGGTGGGCCTTATCAACGGGTCGTTTTATGCGCTGCTGTCGCTTGGCCTTGCCGTCATTTTCGGCCTGCTGCGCGTCATCAATTTTGCCCATGGCGCGCAATATATGCTCGGCGCTTTCGTCGCCTTCCTCGGCCTGCAATATTTCGGCATCAATTTCTGGGTGGCGCTCATCGTCACACCTTTCGTCGTGGCGCTGTTCGGTGCGATTGTCGAACGCTTCCTGCTGTCGCGGCTTTACGATCTCGATCCGCTGTATGGGCTACTCTTCACCTTCGGTCTCGCGCTGGTGGTGGAAGGCACGTTCCGCTGGCTTTATGGCGCTGCTGGCCAGCCCTATTCCGTTCCGCCGCAGCTTGCCGGCGGCACCAATCTCGGCTTCATGTTCCTGCCGAATTACCGCGCTTTTGTCGTCGTCATTTCGCTCATCGTCTGCATCGCCACCTGGGCGTTGATCGAAAAGACCCGGCTTGGCTCCTATCTGCGCGCTGCGACGGAAAACCCGACGCTGGTGCAGGCTTTCGGCATCAACGTGCCTGTTCTCCTGACGCTGACCTACGCGCTGGGTGCCGGCCTTGCCGGTTTCACCGGGGTTCTCGCCGCGCCGATCTATCAGGTCTCGCCGCTGATGGGCACGAACCTCATCATCGTCGTCTTTGCCGTGGTCGTGGTCGGCGGCATGGGTTCGATCATGGGGGCCATCGTCACCGGCTATATGCTCGGCATTGCCGAAGGGCTGACGAAGGTGTTCTACCCGGAGGCCTCCAACATCGTCATCTTCGTCATCATGGCCTTTGTGCTGCTCATCCGCCCCGCCGGACTTTTCGGAAAGGACGCCTGATATGTCCAAAGCCACCCATAGCCCCACCGCCGGAGCAATGCCGCAGACCGAGGTTTCGACGACTGCCGGCACCATCAAGACCGTGCTTATTCTTGCAGGGCTTGCCGTGCTCATCGCCGCACCGATGTTCGTTTATCCGATCTTTCTGATGAAGCTGCTGTGCTTTGCGCTGTTTGCCTGCGCCTTCAACCTCCTGATCGGTTACACGGGCCTTCTGTCCTTCGGCCATGCGGCGTTTTTCGGCGGTGCAGCCTATTTCACCGCCTATTCGGTGAAGGAATGGGGCGTGACGCCCGAGATCGGCCTTGTCATCGGCATGGCGGGTGCGGCGCTGCTCGGTCTGGTCATCGGCTTCTTCGCCATTCGCCGCCAGGGCATCTATTTCGCCATGATTACGCTCGCGCTGTCGCAGATGTTTTATTTCTTCTGCCTTCAGGCGCCCTTCACCCATGGTGAGGATGGCTTGCAGGGCGTGCCGCGCGGCCATCTCTTCGGTCTTCTCGACCTCAATGCGCCACTCAATATCTATTATACGGTGCTTGTCGCCTTTGTGCTCGCACTTCTGGTCATCTGGCGTTTCGTCAACTCGCCCTTCGGCATGATCCTGAAATCGATCCGCGAAAACGAGCAGCGCGCCATTTCGCTGGGCTATAGCGTCCAGCGCTACAAGCTCGGTGCTTTCGTCATGTCGGCGACGCTGGCCGGCCTTGCGGGTGGCCTCAAAGCGCTGGTCTTCCAGTTTGCGACGCTCACCGACGTCACCTGGCAGATGTCGGGCGAAGTGATCCTGATGACGCTGCTCGGCGGTATCGGCACCATGATTGGCCCGATCTTCGGTGCGGGTCTCGTCGTCACCCTGCAGAACTATCTCGCGACGTCCGATTTCCCGGTCACCATCATCACCGGCCTCGTGTTCATGGCCTGCGTTCTGGTGTTCCGGCGCGGTCTGATCGGCGAATTTTACGCGTCGCGGCTCGGGAGAAAACTCGGCTTTCAGCACCGCAGCTAGACGTTTTTAAGAACACAGGAAAGGCCTCTTCCGCGTCCGGGACGACGCGGCAAGGGCGGCGCGTGGAGAAGAGCATGGGCGAATATGACTATATCGTCATCGGAGCGGGGAGTGCCGGATGCGTTCTCGCCAACCGCCTTTCGAAAGATCCGAACAACCGCGTGCTGCTGCTGGAAGCGGGCGGCAACGACAATTACCACTGGATCCATATTCCAGTCGGTTATCTCTACTGCATCAACAATCCGCGCACCGACTGGTGTTTCAAGACGGCGGAAGAGCCGGGGCTGAACGGCCGCTCGCTGATCTATCCGCGTGGCAAGGTGCTTGGCGGCTGCTCCTCCATCAACGGCATGATCTATATGCGCGGCCAGGCGCGGGACTACGACGTCTGGCGTCAACTCGGCTGCGAGGGCTGGGGGTGGAACGACATCCTGCCCTATTTCCTGAAATCGGAAGACTTTTATCGGGGAAAAAGCGATCTGCACTCCGCCGGCGGCGAGTGGCGCGTGGAAAAGGCGCGCGTGCGCTGGGATGTGCTGGATGCTTTCCAGAAGGCGGCGGGCGAAGCGGGCATTCCCGCAACCGACGATTTCAACCGGGGCGACAATGAGGGGGCCGGTTATTTCGATGTGAACCAACGCTCCGGCTGGCGCTGGAATACGGCCAAGGCATTTCTGAAACCGGCGCTTGGCCGCAAGAACCTGACGGTTCTGACCAAGGCCCATGTCAAGCGTCTCCTCATCGAAGAAGGCCATGTTACGGGGGTGGAGTTCCACCATGACGGCGTCCTGAAAAAGATGCGGGCGCGGCGTGAGACGGTGCTGTCCGCCGGTGCCATCGGCTCGCCGCATATTCTGGAGCTTTCCGGCGTCGGCCGTGGCGATGTGTTGCAGGCGGCCGGTATCGACACGGTGGCGGAGGTTCAGGGCGTGGGTGAAAACCTGCAGGACCATCTGCAACTGCGCATGGTCTACAAGGTCTCCGGTGTCCTGACGCTGAATGAAAGGGCCTCCACCCTGTTCGGCAAGGCGCGGATCGGTCTCGAATATGCGCTGACGCGCTCCGGGCCAATGTCGATGGCGCCGAGCCAGCTCGGTGTTTTCACCCGTTCTTCACCCGAGAAGGAAACCGCCGATCTGGAGTATCATGTCCAGCCGGTTTCGCTCGACAAGTTCGGCGATCCGGTTCACACTTTTCCGGCCATTACCGCAAGTGTCTGCAATCTGCGGCCGGAAAGCCGGGGCTCAGTGCATGTGAAAGGACCGGATTTCGCCATGCAGCCGGAAATCCGCCCGAACTATCTTTCCACCGAAGGCGATCGCCAGGTGGCCATCGACGCCATGCGGCTGACGCGCCGCATCGTCGCCCAACCGGCCTTCGCGCGCTTCAAGCCGCAGGAATACAAGCCGGGTCCCTCGTTCGAAAACGACAATGATCTTGCCAAGGCGGCGGGCGATATCGGCACCACCATCTTCCACCCCGTCGGCACGCTGCGCATGGGGTCGGATATGGAAAGCGTTGTCGATGCGCGGCTGAAATTCCGCCGGCTCGCCGGGCTGCGCGTCGCCGACGCATCGGTGATGCCGCGCATCACATCCGGAAATACCAATTCCCCGACGATCATGATTGCCGAAAAGGCCGCCGACATGATCCTTGCGGATAATCGCTGAAAGGAGCGCTCCGATGAAGACCGTCGCTTTTATCGGGCTGGGACATATGGGCCTGCCCATGGCCGCCAATCTCGTCAAGGCCGGATATGCCGTCAGGGGTCACGATCTCTCCGAAGCCTGCCGCGCGGCGGCGAGAGAGGCCGGTGTTCCCGTTGCTGCGGGTTCTGCCGAGGCTATCGAAGCCGCTGACGTCATCATCACCATGCTGCCGAAGGGCGAACATGTGGTTTCCGTCTATGGCGATCTGGTTCGGAAAATCCCTGCCGGAACGCTTCTCATCGACTGCTCGACGGTGGATATGGAAAGCGCGCTAAAAGCGCATGAACTGGCCGCTTCTGCCGGCTGCCCCTCGGTCGATGCGCCCGTATCGGGCGGCACGGGCGGGGCTGCCGCCGGCACCCTGACCTTCATGTGCGGCGGCGAGGCTGCGGCCTTCTCTGCGGCAAAGCCTGTGCTGGAGGCGATGGGCAAAAAGATCGTGCATTGCGGCAAGGGCGGTAACGGCCAGGCGGCCAAGATCTGCAACAACATGATCCTCGGCATTTCCATGATCGCCGTTTCGGAAGCTTTTGTTCTGGGCGAAAAACTCGGGCTTTCGCATCAGGCGCTGTTCGACGTCGCCTCCACCTCTTCCGGGCAATGCTGGTCGCTCACCACCTATTGCCCGGTGCCGGGACCGGTGCCGACATCGCCCGCCAACAAGGATTACCAGCCCGGATTTGCGGCGGCCCTGATGCTGAAGGATCTGAAGCTTTCGCAGGAGGCGGCAAATGGCGCCGGGGCTTCCACCCCGCTCGGTGCGGCGGCGGCCGCGCTTTACGAGAACTTCGTCGATGAGGGGAGCGGCGGACGTGATTTCTCCGCCATCGTCGAAATGCTGCGCGGGAGCGAAGCATGACGGACGCCGCGCCATCCGATATTTTGTGGGTGCCGCCGAGGGAAAGGCTGGCGCGCTCGGCGCTTTTTTCCTTCGCAGAGAAAACTGCAAAGCTGCACGGGCAGGCCGCCGATGACTATGCCGGCCTGCTGCGCTGGTCCATCAACGCGCCGGATGAATTCTACAATGAACTGTGGGACGAACTCGGCATTATCGGCACGCGCGGCGATACGGCATTCAAGCCCGGCAAGACCATACGGCAGGCCGAGTTCTATCCGGGCGCAAGGCTCAATTATGCTGAAAACCTGCTGCGCGATGCCGACGCGCGGCTGGCCATCATCGCCCATCGCGACGATGGCACACGGCGTGAAATTAGCCGCAGAGAGCTTTACGACGAGGTGTCCCGCATGGTGCAGGCGCTTGCTGATGCGGGTGTGAGCGAAGGCGACCGCGTCGGGGCCATCGTCACCCATGATATTGAGGCGATCGTGAGTTATCTGGCCGCGAGCGCCATCGGCGCGATCTGGTCGTCCTGCTCGCCGGATTTCGGGCCGGCGGGCGCCTCCGACCGCCTGTCGCAGATCGGTCCGAAAATCCTCATCGCCGTGCCGGAATATGGTTATGCCGGCAAGCGCATCGATGTCGGCCCGACCATTCGGGCGGTGGCGGAAAGTGCGGCTCCTGAAAAGATCGTGCTGATCGGCGATGCCGTGCCCGAAAACCTTGCCGATCTCGGCTGCGTGACGCTTACGGATTTCGTCGCGCCTTATGCGGCGGGTGAGATTGCGTTCAACCGTCTGCCCGTCAAGGCGCCGCTGGCGATCCTTTATTCGTCCGGCACCACCGGCAAGCCGAAATGCATCACCCATTCCGGCGGCGGTTTGCTTCTTCAGCACATGAAGGAGCTGAAGCTGCAATGCGATATTCAGGAAGGGGAGCGCTTCTTCTATTTCACCACCTGCGGCTGGATGATGTGGAACTGGCAGGTCTCCGGTCTGGCGCTCGGCGCTACGCTCGTCACCTATGACGGCAATCCCGGTTATCCCAACCCTGCGCGGCTAATCGACCTCATCGACGCCGAACGGATCGCCACTTTCGGCACGTCGGCGAAGTTTATCGACGCCTGCCTGAAGGCCGGGCTGAAGCCGCGTGAAAGCCACGATCTTTCATCGCTGCGGACCATTCTTTCCACCGGCTCGCCGCTCATCCCGCAATCCTTCGATTATATCTATCGCGACTGGAAGGCTGAGGTGCACCTCGCCTCGATCTCCGGCGGCACGGATATCTGCGCCTGTTTCCTTGGCGGCAACCCTTTGCAGCCGGTGCATCGCGGTGAATTGCAGGGTGCGATGCTGGGCATGGATATCGACATCCTGGACGATGAGGGCCGTTCCGTTCGAGGCGTCGCCGGCGAACTCGTCTGCCGCAATGCGCATCTGTCCCTGCCGGTGAAGTTCTGGGGCGATGAGGATGGTTCGCGCTATCAGGCCGCCTATTTCGACCGGTTTCCGGGCATCTGGGCGCATGGCGATTTCGCCGAAATGCGCCTCTCTGGCGGCTATGTCATCCATGGGCGTTCGGATACGACGCTCAATCCCGGCGGGGTGCGCATCGGGACTGCGGAAATCTACCGCCAGGTGGAAACCGTGCCCGAAGTCGAAGAGGCCATTGCCGTCGGGCAGGATATCGACGGCGACCAGCGGGTCATCCTCTTCCTGCGCATGAAGGGCGGCGCAGCGCTGACGGAAGAGCTGGAAAAGACTATCCGCAGCCGCATCCGTTCAGGCGCCACGCCGCGGCATGTGCCGGCAAGGATCATTGCCGTCAGCGCCATTCCCCGCACCCGTTCCGGCAAGATTTCCGAAATCGCGGTGCGCGACACCATTCATGGCCGGCCGGTGAAGAATGCCGATGCGCTCGCCAATCCCGAAGCGCTTGAACTTTTCCGCAACCTGCCGCAGCTGAAGGACTAGGCCGATGGAGGATCAACCGAAAACCGTGCTTGTCACGGGTTCCACCAGCGGCATCGGGCTTGCCATCGCCAAGCGATTCGCCGAGGCGGGGTATCTGGTCGGGGTGCATGGCATAGAGACGGCGGAGGAGGCGACGCAGGCGCTGGAGGCGGTCGCGAAGGTGGCGCGGCACAGGCCGGTCTATTTTGCCGCCAACCTCGCCAATTATGATGAAAGCGCGCATCTGCCGGAGACCGTCATCGCCGAACTCGGTCATATCGACGTCCTCGTCAACAATGCCGGCATTCAGAAGGTCGCGCCGATCGATGAGTTCGATTTCGCCGATTTCTCCCGCATCGTCGCCATCTCGCTCGACAGCGCGTTTCACACCATCCATGCGGCCCTGCCGGGCATGAAGGAAAGGGGCTGGGGCCGCATCGTCAACATCGCTTCCGCGCATGGCCTGCGCGCCTCGCCCTTCAAGGGGCCTTATGTCGCGACCAAACATGCGGTGGTGGGGCTGACGAAAAGCGTGGCGCTGGAAGTGGCCGAACTTGGCATCACCTGCAACGCCATCTGCCCCGGTTATGTCTGGACGCCGCTCGTCGCCGCCCAGGTGGCCGATCAGGCGCGCGTGCATGGCATGAGCGAGGAGGATGTGGTGAAGAAGGTGATGCTTGCGCCGCAGCCAACCAGACGGTTCGTGCAACCGGAAGAAGTGGCGGAAATGGCGCTTTATCTCGCGGGGGACATGGCCCGCTCCATCACCGGCACCACCATCTCGATCGATGGCGGCTGGACCGCGAAATAATCTTCGCATATCCGACGCTGCGCTGGCGCTTCGATACGCAGGCCGCTGGAATGGGGTTGAAACTAATCCTTTTCCGCGTCTGGAACAAAACCCTGACCCCAATGATTAGATCAACAGGGTTACAGGGAGTGAGAGACATGGCCAGAGAAAATACCAGCTATCTCGACGGTCGGGATGCGCCGAAAAGCGAAACGGCAACGCGCGCGCGGCAAGGATCGCGCGGACGTCCCGTGCTTGTCATTCTGATCGTCAGCGTGCTTCTTGCATTGGTGGTTTGGGCCGTTGTCGAATATTCGGTTTTCGAACCCGACGAGAACCTGCCGCAGAACCCGCAGACCGAGACTGCGCCCGTGCCGCAGCAGCCGTCGGGTTCCGGAAGCTTCGACAACAATCCGGCGAATGGCCGCCCCCAGCCGCCGTCATCGACAGAGACAAATCCCGCGCCGCAGGATTCGACCGGCGCGCCGCAGAACCCGTGACCACCATGGCGTGAAGTTTTTTCGCGCCGATGATGATTTTCATGGAACCAGATCGCGCCCGATTTCATTTCACGCGAAGTGACAGGAATCGGGGGTTTCATTCATGGCAGTCACCGTCACTGCAGTTGTTCTCACGCTGATCGGTCTTGCGCTGTTCGGTTTCGGCTCTCAGCTCGTCATGCTGGGCGGGAGCTTCTATTACGTGCTTTCCGGACTGGCTTTTCTGCTGACGGCCGTTCTGCTGTTCAAGCGCAATCGCGCAGCCCTTCACGTCTATGCCGTCTTCATTGTCGCGACGCTCGCCTGGGCCATATGGGAAGTCGGCTTCGACTGGTGGCAGCTTGGTCCGCGCGGCGGCATCATTATTCTCATCGGCCTCTGGCTTCTGGTCCCATGGGTCAGAAAGCCGCTCGGTTTTTCGAGCCCGACCGGGCTTAGCTACGGGCCGAATGCCTGGCCGCTTGCGCTGTCCGTCCTCGCCTCCATCGTCGTGGCCGGATATTCCATGGCACAGGATCCGCACGATACGGCCGGTTCCCTGCCTCAGGAAACGGCCTCTGCCACGCCCGCCTATGGCGGCAATGTGCCTGACGGTGACTGGCATCAATATGGCCGCACGCCCTATGGCCAGCGTTATTCGCCGCTCACCCAGGTCAATGTCGACAATGTCTCGCAGCTCAAGGAAGCCTGGCGTTACCAGACGGGCGATGTGAAGCTGCCTGATGATGTGGGGGAAACCACCTATCAGGTGACGCCGCTGAAGATCGGGAACACGCTTTATATCTGCACGCCGCATAATTGGGCGATCGCCATCGATGCCGCCACCGGCAAGGAAAAGTGGAAATACGACCCCAATATCGGTCTCAATCCGGATCGCCAGCACCAGACATGCCGCGGCGTTTCCTATTATGCCGAGCCGAATGCCACGCAGGGCACGGCCTGCGCCGAGCGCGTCTACCTGCCGACCTCGGATGCGCGGCTGATCGCGCTTGACGCCGCCACCGGTCAGGTCTGCACGTCCTTTGCCGATCAAGGTGTGCTGCATCTTGAGCAGGGCATGAAATACAATCCCGCCGGTTATTATTATTCGACCTCGCCGCCCGTCATCGTGGCGGGCAAGATCATCATCGGCGGCGCGGTGAACGACAACTATTCCACGCAGGAACAATCCGGCGTCATCCGCGCTTTCGATGTGAACAGCGGCGCGCTCGTCTGGAACTGGGATTCCGGCAACCCGGCGAAAACCGAACCGATTGCGGCGGGTGAAACCTACACCACCAATTCGCCCAACAGCTGGTCGGTCTTCAGTTACGATGAAGGCCTCGGCCTCGTTTATATCCCGCTCGGCAATCAGGTGCCGGATCAGCTCGGCATGGGCCGCAGCGAGAATGTGGAGAAATATTCCTCCTCCATCGTTGCGCTGGATATAAACACCGGCAAGGATCGCTGGGTGCGCCAGACGGTTCATCACGATCTCTGGGACATGGACGTGCCGGCCCAGCCGGTGCTGCTTGACATCACCAAGGACGGCCAGACCGTGCCGGCTCTCGTCGGCCCCACCAAGCAGGGCGATATCTACGTTCTCGACAGGCGCACCGGCGAGCCGCTTCTGCCGATCACCGAAGAACCCGCGCCGGGCGGCGCCATACCGGAGGACTTCACCTCTCCGACGCAGCCGACGACGGCCCTGTCCTTCAAGCCGGAGCCATTGCAGGAAAAGGACATGTGGGGCGTCTCCATGTTCGACCAGCTCGCCTGCCGCATCCGCTTCCATCAGCTGAACTACAAGGGTCGCTACACGCCGCCTTCGCTGACCGGCTCGATCATCTATCCCGGCAATTTCGGCACCTTCAATTGGGGCAGCGTGGCGGTCGATCCCGAGCGTCAGGTCATGTTCGGCATGCCGACCTATCTCGCCTTCACCTCGCAGCTCGTGCCGCGCGCCGACATTCCGCCGAAGGGTCAGGACGAAAAGGGAAGCGAACAGGGCCTCAACCGCAATGACGGCGCACCCTATGGCGTGTTCATGGGTCCGTTCCTCGGTCCGTTGCAGATTCCCTGCCAGGCCCCGCCATGGGGTTATGTCGCGGGTGCTGATCTGCGCACCGGCGATATCGCTTACAAACACAAGAACGGCACGGTCCATGACATGACGCCGCTGCCGCTGCCCTTCAAGGTGGGTGTGCCGGGCATTGGCGGGCCGATGATCACCAAGGGCGGCGTCGCCTTCCTCGGTGCTGCCGTCGACAACTACCTGCGCGCCTATGATCTGACCACCGGCAGGCAGCTTTGGGAAGCGCGCCTGCCGGCCGGCGGTCAGGCAACGCCGATGACCTATGCGCTGGATGGCGGCAAGCAATATGTGGTGATGGTTGCGGGTGGCCACGGCTCCGTCGGAACCAAACCGGGCGACTATGTGATCGCCTATACCCTGCCGTAATCTCTGCAGGTTTCAAGATACAAAAAAACCGGAATGGGCGACCATTCCGGTTTTTGTTGCCAAGAGGGGTATCAAGCCGCTTTTTTCTCGGCGGCGGCGTTGACCGAAGTTTTGGCGAGCGCGGTCAGCGTATCATCGGTTTTCGCTTCTTCCTTGAGCGTGGCATCCAGCAGTGAAACTGCTTTCGTGTGGCCCAGCTTTTCCGCCCATGCCTTCAGCGTGCCATAACGGGCGATCTCATAGTGCTCGACCGCCTGCGCCGAGGAAACCAGGCCAGCGTCGAGGGCGGGCGTGCCCTTGAAGTCCTCCATGATTTCCTCGCCCTCGGCGATGATGCCCTGAATGGCTTCGCAGGTCTTGCCCTGCGCCCGCTTACCGATGATCTCGAACACCTCCTGCAGGCGCTCGACGTGCCCCTGGGTTTCTTCCTTATGTTTTTCAAAAGCCTGTTTCAGCTTCGGATCGGTCGCCGCCCGCGCCATTTTCGGCAGGGCTTTCAGGATCTGCCTTTCGGCGTAGTAGATATCCTTCAGCGTATCGTAAAACAGGTCGTCGAGTTTCTTCTCGGCCATTGTTCCTTCTCCCATGTGTGAAAATGCATGCCGTGCGCCTGTGCGCACGGGAGACAAACCCTTTGCTGCGCCCATGGTTCCGGCTCGGTTGCGCGCAACGTTTATATTGCCGCGCGGAACCAACACGCCTTTGCGAACTTAGTGTGAAGAAATTTCGGGAGGAGACGCGACAGTGCCCCAGAGCCTTGCAGAAGAATTTTCCATGAATATTTCCATCCCCTTCGAGGTGCTGCTGGTGCGTGTGTTCGGCGCAGTCATCCTGTGCGGCCTGATCGGTCTGGAACGTGAGTTTCACAAGAACACCGCCGGCCTGCGCACCAACATGCTGATCGGCCTTGCCGCCGTCACCTTCTGCGTTATCACCATTCACATGATGGAGACGATGGCGGAAGGCCATGAGGCCGCGCGGCTCGATCCTATCCGGCTGGTGGAGGCCGTGACGGCGGGCATCGCCTTTCTCGCGGCGGGTGTGGTCGTTTATACGAGAGGCGATGTCAAAGGCCTGACGACTGGCGCCAGCATGTGGCTTTCGGCGGCAATTGGCCTCTCGGCCGGCCTTGGCATGTGGCCGCTTGCTCTTCTCGCTTCGGGAATGGGCATTGTCGTCCTGTGGACGCTGCGCCGCTTACAGGTGGCGGCGGGCATCAAGGAGGAATGAACGACATCAGCCGAAGCGGAAAAGATCGGCGTCGGGATCCTTGCCGCCATTGATGGCGGCGGCCACGATTTCAGCGGCGATCTGGCTGAAGGTGATGCCGTTGCCGCCGAAACCCATCACGGCATAGACGTTGTTCATTCCGGGCACCGCGCCAATCAGCGGCAGGCCGGTGGTGGTCGTGCCGAAGGCCGCCGCCCAGCGATATTCCGGCTTTCCCATGTCGATGCCGAGAAGCTTTTCGATCTTGCGGCGGATCGTCTCCGCCTTGGCGGCGAGCTTGCGCTCCGACTGGTATGCGGTGGGGTTTTCCTCGTCCTCGCCTCCGGCGATCATCCGCCCCTCCCGGTCGGTGCGCAGGTAGAGATAGGGATCGGAGGCCTCCCAGATGATATGGTTCTCCAGCCAGTCGGGTAGGTCGAGCCCCTTTCGGCTCGCCAGCGCCCAGGTCGAAATGATCTGGTGTTTCGGGCTCTCCAGCACTTTCAGGAATTCATAGCCGGTGCAGAAAACGACATTGCGCGCTGAAAGGATTTTGCCGCCGGCGGTGGCAAGGACAACCTCGTCGCCGAGGTTCCTGAGATCGGTGATCTCAAGCTGGGAGACGATTTCGGCGCCGGCGCCCGCCGTGTGGCGCAGCAGGCCGGCCGTCAGCTGTGCGGGATTGGCGGAGGCCGAAATATCGCTGAGGATGGCCCCGGTCCGGTGCAAGCCGTATTGCTCTCTCAGTTCCGCGGCGGTGAGGAGGCGGGCCTCGATGCCCGCTTCTTTGCGGGCTTCTGCTTCAGCCTTCAATGCGCGCGATCCCATTTCGTCTCCAGCCAGATAAAGGGCCTGTTTGCGCCTCATGCTGCAGGAGATGTCGAGCGAAGAAACGATTTCCTCCAGCCGCAGGACGGCGCGGGCGGAACGCTGCCATGCCCTGTCAGCCGCGTGCCTGCCGATCATCTTTCGAAGCTGCGTCAGCGGCGTGTCGATTTCGTGCTGGATCATCGCGGTGCTGGCGACGCTGCTGCCCATGACCGGTTCGCGCCGGTCGACGATCAACATGGATTGACCTGTCCGCTGCAGGGCGTGGGACACCAGCGCGCCACTGATACCGGCGCCGACGACGATCGTGTCGTAATGGTCCGCCTCCGGCGTGTGGCTGCTGCGGACGCCAATGCGCGGTGTATCCGCCCACACAGGCTTTGAATCCCTGAGGTCGCGTTCTTTCGTCAGTTCCGATGTCGGCATGAAATCATCCTGAAAGTGTCACGGCTCGGTATAGCCGGCGACATTGATGGTGAGCGTTGCGCTGCGGGGATCGTTGCGGAAGAAAAGCGTGCCGGTATCGCGAGACTCCGAGGCGACGTAATCGAACGTCACATCGGCGCTCTCCAGCGTTGCGCCGTTTTGCTGCAGGTCGCCGCGCACCTGCACCTGCGCCGCCGTCGTCATGGACGGGTTGCGGATATCGAACCGCACCCGGTATTGCCCGGCCTGCGCCTCCACGCCAGTAACGGCGATTTCGAAGCGGGCATCCTCCGGCCTGTAGCGATAGATGTCATAGCCGATCCAGCCCAGCATGGCGGCGACAAGGAGCGTGCAGATGGCGCCCGTCAGCCATTCTATCCAATGGGGCTCGGGGCTTTCCGTATGTTTGCGGCCCTTGGATATCGTCATCTTGTCCTCACAGGATCAGTCGGGCAGAGGCCGCGCCGATCGAGGCGGGAACGCCGAGAATGACGGCGGCATTCATGATCTGCGACAGCGATGTGTGGTCGAGGCGCTCGAAGGTCCAGAGCGTATAGATGCTGATGGCGATGGCGATGACGTAGCCGGGCAGGGTGAAGCGGATGAAGGATTGCCACCACTTCTGCCCTTCGTGCAGCTGGTGCGAGCCCTTGAAGTGAAGCGCGTAGACAAAGCCATGCATGATGGCGACCGACAGCAGGCAGAGCGCCAGAATGTGATAGGGCGTCACCTTATAGGCGATCAGGATCATTTCTTCCGTCGGCGCAACATTGAGGCTGAGGAAAAGCGCGCCGACCACCATCATGAACAGTTCGTGCAGATAACCCGTCTCGCCGGAATATTCGCCCTCCTCTTCATCCTCCGCGTCGGAATGCTGACCGAGCTGGCTGCGCCCAAGCAGTGCGCCGATGCTGGCTGGAACGGATTGCAGCGCAATCTTGGCGACGATGTTGGAGGCGGTGATCTGGTCGTTCAGAATGCCGAACAGCAGCAGCACGGCGGCGCTGACAGCAATGCCCAGCCCATAGGCCGTTATCGCATCGCGCAGCGCCTGGTTCCAGGAGTGAATATTCTCGAAGCCGATGCGGCGGGCGAGAAGAAGCAGCAGCGGCAGGTTGAGAATGCAGAGCAGTAGAAGCCGCCAGGAATCGACGTAAAGACCGAGAAACCACATTTCCATAGTCATCAGCATGGGCAGGGCAAACAGCAATGCACCCGCCGTGCCGCGCGCGAGGCCGATCAGAAATTGCCCGACCTCGTCATCGTCCGCATCTCTTCGATTGATCGCTGTCACCATGCCGCCCCCTGTCCACAGCGATAACGCAATGGCGTTTTTCCGGTTCCGTGGGTTTATTTCGCGGGATCGATGAGAGCGATGCCGAATTCCGGGCGATAGCTGCGCCGCAATTCCGCAGGTGTTTCGCGGATGACGACTTCCAGCGTAGGCCGCACCACCCCTTTTAGAAAATGGCCGCCCCTGGTGGAGCCATCGGCAAAGCCCAGAACCACATGCAGGTGCGGATTGGGCGTGTCATTCTCGTCAAGGGTGATATCGCCAAGCAGGCTCAGGACCTCGCTCTGATCGGTGACCGGTATTTCCTTATAGTCCTGTGTCGAAAGATCGAAAAAGGCGAGTGTTGCCGTGGCGAAGGCGCCGATCGCGCTCACCGAGGCGGCGTTGATATTCTCGGCCCTCGCAAAGCGCCTGATGGCCTCGAAGGCTTCTTCCTCTGGATCGATGACGAGGATGAAGGTGCGCTCCGCGCCGCTTGCCAGCAATCTGCTTTTCATGTCTTCCTCCCAAATAGAAGTGCCGCCGGGAAACCGGCGGCACGAATATGATACGTGTCTTAAGCGGCGCGGCGTTCGTGGCGGCCTTCCTCGACCTCTTCCACGATCTTGGCGACGAAGGCATCGAGATCGTCAGGGCTGCGGGAGGTAATGATCCCCTTGTCGGTCACCACCTTTTCATCCTTCCAGTTGGCGCCGGCGTTCTTGAGGTCGGTCTTGATCGACCAATAGGAGGTGGCGTCGCGGCCACGCAGGGCGTCGGCTTCTACAAGCAGCCAGGGTGCGTGGCAGATGGCGGCCACCACTTTGCCGGATTTGATGAAATCACGCACCACCCGCATCGCATCCTCGTCATGGCGCAGAACGTCCGGATTGATCTGGCCGCCGGGTAGAACCAGCGCGTCAAAATCTTCGGTTTTTACGGCCTTGGCGGATAGATCGACGGCGATGCTGTCACCCCAGTCTTTCTTGTCCCAGCTCTTGATCTCGCCCTCCTTGATGGAGGCGACCTTCACGTCTGCACCTTTGGCCTTCAGCTGGTCATAGGGCACGCGCAATTCGGAACGCTCATAGCCGTCCGTTGCGAGAATGAGGATTTTTGCAGCGTTGATTGCAGTCATGTCTGTCTCCTTCTGGGTTCACTTGCCCTTGTCTGAATTCATGGAGGGCAGGAAAAATTCCACGTCCTTGAGCCGCTCCGCGTCGAGATTTTCGATATGCGTTTGCCAGAACCGTTCGGCTTCCGCTGGTTCGTGCTGCCATTGGCGCACGAAGGTCTTGTTGTCGTCGATCATCACCTGACGCGTGCCGCCGAGACGCAAATATTCTTCCGCAAGTTTGCGTGTTTCGGTCTTTTCCATGTCGCGGCTCCTTGTGCGTGGAAAGCGGGAACGGAGGGGTGCCGGATGGGTAAGAAGCTCGGCTGCCATTTCGTTGGCCACCGGGAGAAAACGGAAAAATCCCGATGTTCTTCAGCGCCATCGCGTCCGTTTGACACGGCGGCCCCTCCTGCTGGAACAACGTGAGCTTTCCGGTAAGGTTCCGCAGTTTTTTCGGCGGCCTCGTTGCTGGTGCCGAATGTATCGCGCGCAATTTTTTACCGGAACAAACGGGCATGTCCCGCTGTTTTATCCCCTATGCAGGGGAGGCAGCATGGCAGCCAGACAGAGCGACGACGAATACCGCGGTGACAACGACAACAAGGGTTTCTGGTCGATCGATTTCGGCAACTCACCGGTTATAGGCACGGCCATTCACGACGGTCATCGCATTAGACCGGACATATCCGGGCTCATCGCCCTTTCCCCGGAACAGCGGCTGCGGGAGGAAGACCCTTTCACCGGTGAGATGATCGCGGGACTGACGAACCGTCTCGTCGTTCACCATTCGCGTTTCGAAATCGATCTCAACCGTGCGGCCGATCAGGCGATCTATCTGAAGCCGGAACAATCCTGGGGGCTTGAGGTCTGGAAAGAGGAGCCGGCGCAGAAAGCTATCCGGCAATCGCTCGATTTTCACGCCGACTATTATGCGATGCTGGAGACAGTGCTCTCTGCAATCGAAAGGCGGCACGGCGCCTTCGTCGTGCTGGATGTACACAGCTATAATCATCGCCGGCAGGGCGCCGCTGCGCCGCCGACGGCGCAGGCGGAGGCGCCCGATATCAATATCGGCACCTTTTCCATGGATCGCAGCCGCTGGGGCGATATCGTGAGCGCGGTCGGGCACCACTTCGCGTCAGCGACCATCGGCGGACGCCGCCTCGATGTTCGCGAGAACGTTGCGTTCCAGGGCAAGGGGGAGCAGACCCGTTTCATCCACGAAAGGTTCGCCGAAAATGGCTGCGCCATCGCAATCGAGTTCAAGAAATTCTTCATGGACGAGTGGACGGGAAAGCCGGATGCGCGTGTGGTGGCGGATATTCGCCAAGCGATAACAGCACTCCAGCCGGTGCTCGAAGAGTGCCTGAGGTCGCGGCGATGAACCTCTCTCCCGCCCGCAGCGCACCGTCTCCCATCGCCGATCTGGTCGATGATGTCGTGTCCTGCCTCGAGGCCGGCAAGGCCATCCGCCGCGATGTCGGCAAAGACGGTCGTCTGCATATCGACCGGCCGCTGCCGTTCCTCTGCCTGCATTTGACCGGTGGCACGAAAAATCTCGCCGCCCGCGATATCGCCACCGCCCACGCCTCCTATCTGATCGCGTCGACCATTCAGGAGGCAGCGCCGCTGATCGAGGCCGTTGGCACGGTCATGCGGCAGCGCTTCGGCGCATTCATCGTCCTCGATATCGGTGAGCTGGAGCATGACATTCTGCTGGCCGACGATTCGCCTTTCCTGCCGCATTATGAGGTTTCCGTCTCGGCGACGGCTGAGCCAGAAACGCAGAATGCCCGCCGGGTCTTCATCAAGGCGGTTTGCGATGCCGAAGTGCGTTTTCGCACGCCGCGCATCACCCGGCCGGAACCGGATGCCGATCCGGTTCTGCGGTTCAAAAAAGCGGGCCTTGATTTTCCCTGTATCAGCGTGCGTTTTGCGCCGATCTACCGCCAGCCGGAATCCGGTGCGGATTATCCGGGCCTGCGGGTGACGATGATCGCCGATCTTTTCGATGCCGGTCTGCAGGCTTTTTCATCCTTCGCTTCGGGCAAGGACGCGCTCAAGGTTACCAGCCATCGGGCGCTGGGGCGCAAGGCTTTCGTCGATGCCGTCAGGCGTGCCGACCGGTCCATTGACGATATTGTTTCATCCTTCGATTTTCTGCTTTCCGTCACGCCCATCAACGCTCGCCGGGCCTTCGAGGAGTTTCGTGATGGCGGCTTTCAGTTCGCGCCGCGCCTGCTCTACCGGCCGCTCGGCGTCGATGTCGAGGAGCAGAAACGCAAGCTTTATTCCGTCGTGTTCGATCATCTGGAAGACCCGGTGCTTTATAATCTCTACCGGGAGAAACAGCAGGAGATCGATCTGCAGCTGACGATGCTCGCCAATCTGCACCATCGCACCTTCACCGATTTTTCGCGCGCCCTTTATGGCGCTGTCGAACCGGCTCTCCTTCAGCTGGCGCTGCGGGTGCTTGCGGATTGCCCGCGCCGGGAGGAAAGCAGCGAAATCGCCATGGTCGATTGTTACGCGGTCGCCAAGAAGTCGCGGGAGATGGTCGAGACCTATCTTGCGGAAGCCCCGGAATTCAAGGCGCGCGTTGAAATCCGCGACGACCTGCCGCCGGGCCTGATGGTGACGGGTGAGAAGCTTTTGATTTCCCGCCACACTGTCATGGAACAGCGCCGTGTCGAGGCACTGCTGTCGCATGAGATCGGCGTGCATCTTCTCACCTATTTCAACGGCTCGTTTCAGGGGCTGCGTCTCTTCCGCACCGGCCTTTCCGGTTATGAGGGCGTGCAGGAAGGGCTGGCGGTGCTGGCGGAACATCTGGCCGGCGGCATGACGCGTGAGCGCCTGCGGCTGATCGCCGGCCGCGTTATCGGCTGCGCCGCCATGCTGGATGGGGCGAGCTTCGTGGAGACCTTCCGTACCATGACCCGCGATCACGGTTTCGATGAGGCCGGGGCCTTCAACATGGTGCTGCGCATCTATCGCGGCGGCGGTCTTTCCAAGGATGCGATCTATCTGCGCGGGCTGGCGGAGGTGCTGGACCATCTGCGCAGGGGCGGGGCGCTCGATCCGTTCTGGATGGGCAAGATCGCCGCCGCCCATTTTCCGGTGATGCAGGAGCTTGCCCTGCGCGGCCTGTTGCGGCCGCCGGGCGTCAGGCCCGCATTTCTGCTGCCCGCCAAGGCCAATGAACGGCTGGAAAAAATACGGGCGGGATTATCCATTGCCGAACTGGCGACATTATAGGAGGGGCTTCATGCGTATCGCATTTTTCGTCAATTCCATCGAAACAGAGGGACCGAACTACGCGACCGGGCTGCTTGCCATGGCGGCGCTCAATCGCGGCCACGAGGTGGTCTATCTGACGCCCGGCGATTTCACATTACGCTCGGACGACAGCCTGACCATTCACGCCACCGTGCTGCCGAAGGGCAAAATCAAGAAAGGCGAGACGTTCCATTCCACACTTCAGGACAAGGCGCTGGAGCGGCGAACCATGGATGTGGAGGAAATCGATGCGCTGATGCTGCGCAACGACCCCTCGCTCGACCAGACGACACGGCCATGGGCGGTGCATGCCGGTATCCTGTTCGGCCGCCTGGCCGAACAGCGGGGCGTCGTCGTGCTGAACGATCCCGAAGGTCTGGCGCTCGCGCAGAACAAGCTCTATTTTCAGAGTTTTCCCGAAATCGTCCGCCCGACCACGATCATTTCGCGCAATGTCGAGGAAATCCGCGCCTTTGCCGACGCGCACCCCAAGGGCGTCATCGTCAAGCCGCTGCAGGGCTCGGGCGGCAAGAACGTCTTCAAGATCGGCTCCAGCAAAGAGACCAATCTCAACCAGATTTTCGAGGCGGTGAGCCTTGAGGGATATCTGATCGCGCAAGCCTATCTGCCGGCCGCCAAGGATGGCGACATCCGCTTCTTCATGATGAATGGCCGGCCGCTGATGCGTGAAGGCAAATATGCCGCCCTTCGCCGCGTGCCCGCCAAGGGCGACCTGCGCTCCAATATCCATGCCCATGGCACGGCGGAAGCCGTGAAGGTGACGGATGAGATCGTGGCGCTTGCCGAAATGGTGCGGCCGAAGCTGGTGGAGGACGGCATGTTCCTCGTCGGGCTCGATATCGTTGGCGACAAGATACTGGAAGTGAACGTGTTTTCCCCGGGTGGCCTTTCCAATATCCGCGATCTCACGGAGATGGATTTCAGCGACACGATCATCGAGGCCGTGGAAACCAAGATCACCATGCAGAGCGCTTCCGGCGGCACCATCTCCAATCGCCTGCTGGCGACGCTGTGAGGTTATTCCCGTAATTCGGCCGGGTGCATCTCGCGATACCAGGCGACGAGGGCCTTGATGCCCTCTTCGACCTGGGTTTGCGGCACGTAACCGGTCAATGCCCTCAGAAGATCGGGAGAGGCGAAGGTGCGGGGAACATCGCCCTGCTGCATCGGCAGCATATTGCGGATCGCGGGTTTCCCGACCGCCTTTTCGACCGTTTCGACGAAATGCATCAGCTCCACCGGCTGGCCGCCGCCGATATTGACCACGCGGAAGGGTGCGTGGTGCGACAGCGTGTCGGTGACGCCTTCCTGCGTAACACGGTTTTCCTCGGACGGGATGACCGCGCTCAACCGGACGATGCCCTCCACCAGATCGTCGATATAGGTGAAATCGCGGCTCATATTGCCTTGCCCGTAAATATCGATCGGCCGGCCGTTGGAAACGGCGTCGACGAATTTGATCGGCGCCATGTCCGGCCGCCCCCACGGGCCGTAGACCGTGAAGAAACGGAAGGCGGTGGTGGGCAGCTTGTGCAGATGGGCATAGCTGTGCGCCATCAGCTCCATCGATTTTTTGGTGGCGGCGTAAAGCGTCATAGGCTCGTCGGCCTTGTCGCTCTCAGCGAAGGGGATTTTCTCGTTGGCGCCGTAGATGGAGGAGGTCGATGCCAGCATCAGGTGCTTGACCTCAAGGCTTCTGGCGAGCTCCAGCATGTTGAACGAGCCGATGAGGTTGGAATCGATATAGGCGCGCGGATTTTCAATGCTGTAACGAACGCCTGCCTGTGCCGCGAGGTGGATGATGATCTCAGGCTCGGCGGCCTCTGCCGCGCGCTTCAGCGCATCCGTATCTTCCAGCATGCCGATTTCGGCACGGAAGCCGTTGGAGCGGGAAAGAATGGCGTGGCGTTTTTCCTTGAGGTTGACATCGTAATATTTCGTCATGCCGTCGAAACCGGTCACGAAATGGCCGGCGTCCAACAGTCGCTTGGCAACATAAAAGCCGATGAAGCCAGCCGTGCCGGTAATCAGATAACGCATGATGATTATATCCCGAATTCGTTGGTGCGTTTGCGGTCTGACCGAAGCGCAGAAAACCTTTTTGATGAAATGGCGAAAACGAAACCTCTATGCGCCCTTGTCGGAACCGCCTTCATGCGGGCGACCGACGGCGGCATAGATGAAACCATGCGCGGCGACCTCATCCGTGCGGTAGATATTGCGCAGATCCACCAGCACCGGATGTTTCATGATCGCCTTCAGGCGCGGAAGGTCGAGCGCGCGGAACTGGTTCCATTCCGTCACGATCACCACGGCGTCGGCATCTTCCGCCGCCTCGTAGGGGCCGGCTGCATAGTCGATGTCTTCCATCAGGTGGCGGGCATTCGCCATGCCTTCCGGATCGTAACCGACCACTTTCGCACCGCCGTCCTGCAGGGTCTGGATGATGGCGATTGCCGGGCTATCGCGCATGTCGTCGGTATTCGGCTTGAAGGTAAGGCCAAGCACGGCGATCTTCTTGCCGCGCACATCGCCGCCCACCGCATTGATGACCTTGCGGCCCATGGCGCGCTTGCGATTGTCGTTGATGGCGATGGTGGTCTCGATCAACCGCACCGGCGCATCATAATCCTGCGCGGTCTTGGCAAGCGCCAGCGTGTCCTTCGGGAAACAGGAGCCGCCATAACCGGGGCCGGCGTGCAGGAATTTCGGGCCGATACGGCCATCGAGACCGATGCCGCGCGAGACATCCTGCACATTGGCGCCGACCTTTTCGCAGAGATCAGCCATCTCGTTGATGAAGGTGATCTTCATCGCCAGAAAGGCGTTGGCGGCATATTTGATGAGTTCGGAAGCGCGCCTTGTGGTGAAGAGCAGCGGCGACTGGTTGAGGTAAAGCGGGCGGTAAACTTCGGTCATGACGGGGCGGGCGCGCTCGTCCGAAAGGCCAACGACGATGCGGTCCGGCCGCTTGAAATCCTCGATGGCCGCACCTTCGCGCAGGAATTCCGGATTGGAAACCACGGCAAAATCTGCCGAGGGGTTTTCCTCGTGGATGATACGCTCTACCTCGTCGCCGGTACCGACGGGAACGGTGGATTTGGTGACGATGACCGTGAAACCGTCAAGCGCATGGGCGATCTCTTTCGCCGCCGCATAGACATAACCAAGATCGGCATGGCCATCGCCGCGCCGCGAGGGCGTGCCGACCGCGATGAAGACGACATCGGCATTGGCGACGGCTGCGGAAAGATCGGTGGTGAAGCTCAACCGCCCGGCCTTTGCATTGTTGGCGACAATGGTCTCCAGACCCGGTTCGAAGATCGGAATATGGCCGTTTTTCAGGGCCTCGATCTTCTCCGGCATCTTGTCGACGCAGACCACGTCATGGCCGAAATCTGCAAAACACGCGCCGGACACGAGGCCGACATAACCCGAACCGATCATCACAATCCGCATTCTTTTTCCTTTCGGTTAGCGAGGCCATGGTAAAGCAGCAATATCAGCCGGGGAAATCGGCGGATGAAAATCGCATGATAATATTTAGCCGCCTTCATGCCCGCCGCCAAGCGCCACGATGAACACCGGCTAACCTCTTTCCATGACGGGGATGTGATGGCCATGGCGGGACAAATTTGCCGCACCTTGCAGCCATTTGCACCGGTCGTGTTCAATCGGGTCATTTTGCGGTTTTTCCGGCTTGCACTCATAGGTAGCCGGGTCTAGCCATAGGGCTGAGGATCAAATCTGCCAGACTGTCTGTCCCTTGAAAGGGGCGTCCGGGTCGCGTTCCACGCGGCCGGGGGATGCTTTGCATTGCGGTCGGTGTTTGGGGACGTTCAAATGCAAAAGGGTTTTCTGCTCGGTCTGTTCGCTTATGCGACCTTTTCCATGGGCGATGCCACCATCAAGTCGCTTGGATCGCAGATCAGCGTTTTCGAAATCGGCTTCTTCAGCATTCTGTTTTCCGGCATTTTTATTTTCTTCAGCAAGCCGCGCGAGGAAAGGTGGCGTGAGTTCTGGCGCATGAGCCGGCCCTTCGCGGTGCACGGGCGCGCGATCTCCGGCCTTTTCGCGGGTATTTTCGGCATCTATGCCTTCACCACCATTCCGCTGGCGGAAGCCTATGCGCTGATCTTCCTGTCGCCGCTCTTCGTCACCGTGCTTTCCGCCGTCGTGCTGAAGGAGAATATCGGCCCATGGCGCTGGGCGGCGGTTCTGGCGGGTATCGTCGGCGTGATCCTCGTCGTGCGGCCCGGCTTTAAGACACTCGAACTCGGGCATTTCGCCGCCATCGGCGTTGCGTTCCTCGCGGCGATGACCATCGTTTTGCTGCGCTCGCTTGCGGGCAAGGAAAAGCGCACTTCGATCATGGGCGTGCTGCTGATTTACGGCCTCACCTTCAACGGCGTTGCCTCCATCCCCGAATTCGTCATGCCCAACCTGCACCAGCTCCTGGCCTTCGCCTTCATCGGCCTTTGCACGGCAACGGGGCAGATCACCCTTCTGGTTGCAACCCGCATCGCGCCGGCGAGCCAGATCGCGCCATCGCATTATTCGCAAATCCTCTGGGCGGTGGCGATCGGCATGGCTTTCTTCCACGAATATCCGGATGCGGTCGCCGTGCTGGGTCTGGCCGTCATCGCCGCATCGGGACTGCTGACGATGATCCGCGAAAAGGTGAGGCTCGGCACCGTGCGCTGGAACCCGTTTTTCCGCAATCGGCTTTGAACTCACCCCTGATCGGAAACAGTGCGTCAACCGAAGCGCGGCTTGTGAAGCGGCGGCAACCCGGCCCATAAGGCTTTCATCTTTAGATGAGCGGAGAGCCGCAAATGCTCGTGGATAGAAAATGGACCGCCGAATGGCATCCGGTGCAGGCAACCGACAAGAAGGGCGGCTTCGTTCGCCAGACTTCCGGTTTCCGCAACTGGGTAACGCCTGACGGTTCGGCGGGGCCGACGGGTGAGGGCGGTTTTGCGGCCGAAAGCGGCCGTTATCATCTTTACGTCGCGCTGATCTGCCCATGGGCATCGCGCACGCTGATCGGCCGAAAGCTCAAGAAGCTGGAAGAGGTGATTTCCGTTTCCGTGGTTGAGCCGGCGCTTTCCGACGAGGGCTGGAAATTCGGCGACTATCCGGGTTCGGATCACGATAGGCTCAACGGCTTTACCTATATGCACGAGGTCTATACCAGCGCGGATCCGCATTATACCGGCCGCGCCACCGTGCCCGTGCTTTGGGATAAAAAGACGAAAACCATCGTCAACAACGAATCCGCCGATATTCTGCGCATGCTGAATTCCGGTTTCGGCGATCTGGCCGATAATGGCGTGGACCTTTATCCGGAAGCGCTGCGCGATGAGATTGATGCTCTCAATGACCACATCTATCCGCGCCTCAACAACGGCGTTTACAGAACCGGTTTCGCCACCACGCAGGTCGCCTATGAAGAGGCCTTTGCCGATGTGTTCGCGACGCTTCAGGAGCTCGAAAGCCGCCTGGTCTCAGGCGGACCTTTCCTTTTCGGCGATCACCTGACCGAAACGGATGTCCGGCTCTTCGTGACGCTGGTTCGTTTCGATGCCGCCTATTATGGCCTGTTCAAATGCAATCTTCGCCGCATCGCCGATTATCCTGCGCTGCAGGCCTATATGATGCGAGTGCTGACCATTCCGGGCGTGCGCGACACGGTCAATATCGACCATATCAAGCGCGGTTACTATTCCATCAAGGCGCTCAACCCGACCCGCATCGTGCCCGTCGGCCCCGATCTTCCGGGGCTGTATGACGTTTCTCTCCATCCTTCGAACTGAGCGGATGACGGATTACACCGGTTTGCCGACCTGATCGAGCAGCCAGGCCTGAAAGGCGCGGGCCAGCGCATTGTCCTGCCGTCCTTCCGGCAGGGCGACGTAATAGCTCTTGTCGGTCTGCAAGGGGATGTCGAAGACGATTTCGAGGCGGCCGGAGGCAAGTTCCGCCTCGATGAGATATTTCGGCAGAAGGGCAAAACCGATGCCGCTTGCGGCGGCCTCGATGATCATCGAGAACTGGTCGAAACGGCTGCCCTGATAGGCATTCTCGGCTGTCACCCCGTTCATCTCCAGCCATTCCGTCCATAGTTTCGGCCGCGTCGTCACATGCAGCAGCGGCTGCCCGGTCAGATCCTGCGGCTGGTTCACGCCGGCGCGGCGTAGCAGGGCGGGGCTTGCGACCGGCACGATCACTTCGTTGCACAAAAATGTGCAGGTGCCATGCGCCCAGACCGGCTGGCCGTAGTGAATGGCGAGATCGAAACCTTCTTCATCAAAATCGAAGGGATGCGAGCGCGAGCCGATGGTGATCGTTATTTCCGGATTGTCGTCGATGAAGCGGTGGAGGCGCGGCATCAGCCAGCGGCTGCCGAATGTCGGCAGCGTCGCGACGGAAAGCGATGCGTGTGAAGTTCCGGCCGAGACCGCGCGCACCATCAACTGTTCGGATTGCTGCAACAGGCGCCGCACATCGGGCAGGAATTTACGCCCCGCCTCCGAAAGCACCACCCGCCTGCGGATGCGCTCGAAAAGCTGCATTCCCGTCTGCGCTTCCAGTTCGCCGATCTGCCGGCTCACCGCGCTCTGCGTGAGGTTGAGTTCTTCCGCCGCACGCGTAAAATTGCCATGCCGTGCCGCGCATTCGAACGCCTGCAGGGTAACGATGTCAGGGACCAGTCTTCTGCGCGGATCCATTCCATTCTCGCATCAACTTACCCGCTTTCCTCATTGGAAAAGGGCCATTATGCCCATATATGATTACGGGAAAGAATGGAACGGTGTAAAACGCCAGTTTCACAGAACGAATGGCAAATTCGGGGAAAGAAGAGTGACGGGAGTTGAAAGCGCCGTATCGAAACGGCCTTTCCTCCCCTTTTAAGCCAAAAGGACGATGGACATGGATGCGACCACGAAGCTCGACGTGAAACAGGAAGCCGCGGCCCTGCTCGACAGGATGGGCGTTGCCCGCGATCTTTATACCGGCGGCGATATGGCCTCCTTCAGCCCGGTGACGGGTGAACAGGTCGCAAGCCTCAAGACCGTTTCGGTCGAGGGTGTCGCAGCCGTGATCGACCGGGCCGATGCCGCCTTCAAGACATGGCGCAATGTGCCGGCGCCCCGTCGCGGTGAACTGATCCGGCTGCTTGGCGAAGAACTGCGCGCCTTCAAGGCGGATCTCGGCCGTCTCGTCTCGCTGGAGGCGGGCAAGGTTCCCTCCGAGGGCCTCGGCGAAGTGCAGGAAATGATCGATATCTGCGATTTCGCGGTCGGCCTTTCCCGCCAGCTTTATGGTCTTACCATCGCCACCGAACGTCCCGGCCATCGCATGATGGAAACCTGGCATCCGCTCGGCGTCGTCGGCGTCATCTCCGCCTTCAACTTCCCGGTTGCGGTTTGGTCGTGGAACGCGGCGCTTGCCATTGTCTGCGGCAATTCGGTGGTCTGGAAGCCTTCGGAAAAGACCCCGCTCACGGCGCTTGCCGTTCAGGGCATCTTCGAGCGCGCGGCCGCCCGTTTCGGCGATGCGCCGGAAGGTCTTTCGCAGCTTCTGATCGGCGACCGCGCGGTGGGTGAAGCTCTGGTGGACAATCCCAAGGTGCCGCTCGTCTCCGCCACTGGCTCCACCCGCATGGGCCGCGATGTCGGCCCGCGTCTGGCGAAACGCTTTGCCCGCGCCATTCTGGAACTCGGCGGCAACAATGCCGGCATCGTCTGCCCTTCCGCCGATCTCGACATGGCGCTGCGCGCCATCGCCTTCGGCGCCATGGGCACGGCCGGCCAGCGCTGCACCACGCTTCGCCGTCTCTTCGTGCATGACAGCGTCTATGACCAGCTCGTGCCGCGTCTGAAAAAGGCCTATGCCTCCGTTTCCGTCGGCAACCCGCTGGAAACCTCCGCACTCGTCGGCCCGCTGGTCGACAAGGCGGCTTTCGACGGCATGCAGAAGGCCCTCGAAGCGGCGAAAGCCCATGATGGCGTGGTGAATGGCGGCGGGCGTGTGGATACGGGTGCGCCGGATGCCTATTACGTCAAGCCTGCTCTGGTCGAAATGCCGAAGCAGGCTGGACCGGTGCTGGAAGAAACCTTCGCGCCGATCCTCTATGTCATGAAATATAACGATCTCGATCAGGCGATAGAAGACCATAACGCTGTCGCTGCTGGTCTTTCCTCATCGATCTTTACCCGCGACATGCAGGAATCGGAGCGGTTCCTGTCGTCGGAAGGCTCCGACTGTGGCATTGCCAACGTCAATATCGGCACCTCGGGTGCGGAAATCGGCGGCGCCTTCGGCGGTGAGAAGGAAACCGGCGGCGGCCGTGAATCCGGTTCGGATGCGTGGAAGGCCTATATGCGCCGCGCCACCAACACCATCAACTACTCCAAGGCGCTGCCGCTGGCGCAGGGCGTTTCCTTCGATATCGAATAATCGCTTCCTCCATAGAGAAATTGATCCATCATGCCGGCGCGGTTCCATCCGCGCCGGCATTTCTATTCGATGGGTCGGATGAGGGTGTCCGCGACGATTTGCGGAAAAGAGGCATTTGCGCGGAATTTTATTCCCGCAATATTGCTCATATTGAATTATCGTCTCTCTATCGTTTTAATAGAAAACCCTAGCATTGCTCCATATCGTGAACCGGCCAGAGGGGCTGGTGACAAGGAGATAAAATGCCAGCCATCACCCGCCGCGCGCTTTCCGCCAGCCTTTTTGTTGCCGCCGTGTTATCGGTTCTGCCGCTGCAGGCGCAGGCGGCGGAAGAGCTGAAGATCGGTTACCAGAAAACCGGCCTGCCGGTGATCGCCCGCCAGCAGGGTGTCATCGAAAAGGCGCTTGAGGCCAAGGGCGTGAAGGTTTCCTGGGTTGAGTTCACCGCTGGCCCGCCGCTGGTGGAGGCGCTGAATGTCGGCTCCATCAATGTCGGCTGGACGGGGGATGCGCCGCCGATCTTCGGTCAGGCGGCGGGTTCCGCCATCGTTTATGTCGCGGCCCTTCCTTCGAACGGCAAGGGTGAGGCGATCTTCACCAAGCCTGAAAGCGGCATCAAATCGGTTACCGATCTCAAGGGCAAGAAGGTCGGTGTCGGCAAGGGCACCAGCGCGCATAATCTGCTGGTGGCGGCGCTGGAGAAGAACGGCCTGAAATTCAGCGACATCGAGGTGGTGTATCTCAGCCCCGCCGATGCTTCCGCCGCCTTCGCCAGCGACAAGATCGACGCCTGGGCCGTCTGGGATCCCTTCTATGCGATTGCCGAAACCCGCTACAAGCCGGTCACTCTGGCCCGCACCAGCGATGTGCTTGCTGTCAGCACCTATTTCCTCGCCAATCGCGATTACGCCAAATCCAATGCAGACACCATCAACATCACCATCGATGCTCTGGGCGAGGCGGCGAAATGGTCCGCCGCCAACCGCGACAAGGTCGCCGCAGCTTTGCATGAGGTGACGGGCGTGCCGCTGGAGGCGCAGACGCTTGCCGCGAACCGCTCGGAATTCGGCATTACCAGGATCGACGACAAGATCGTCGCCAGCCAGCAGGAAACCGCCGACCGCTTTTATCGTCTCGGCCTCATCCCGAAACAGATCAGCATCAAGGATGCCGTCTGGTCTGGCGCGACGAACTGAGCAAGAGCCGGAGGGTATGCCATGAGCACCGCAAAGCGTATCGAGATTGGCGGCATCACAGGCTGGCTGCTCCCCGCCCTCATTCTTGCAGGCTGGGAGGCGGCGGCGCGTGCCGGTCTGATTTCCGCCAATGTGTTGCCGGCACCCTCCGCTGTCGCGGAAGCCTTCTGGCGGTTGCTGCTCTCGGGTGAGCTTATTGCCAATATCGGCGTCAGTTCCGCCCGCGCACTCGCCGGTTTCGCTATTGGCGGCTCCATCGGTTTCATCTTCGGCCTGGCCAATGGCCTCTCCAAATTCTCCCGCAGCTTCACCGATACGACGCTGCAGATGATCCGCAACATTCCGCATCTGGCGCTCATTCCTCTCGTCATCCTGTGGTTCGGCATCGATGAGGAGGCGAAGCTGTTCCTCGTCGCGCTCGGGGTGTTTTTCCCGATCTACATCAACACGCTGCTCGGCATTCAGGGTGTCGATCCGCAACTGGTGGAAATGGGCCGCACCTATGGCATGTCGCCCTTCACGCTGTTCCGGCGGGTCATTCTGCCCGGCGCGCTGCCGGCCATTTTCACCGGCCTGCGTTATGCGCTCGGCATCATGTGGCTGACGCTCATCGTCGCCGAAACCATCTCTTCCTCGTCCGGCCTCGGCTATATGGCCATGCAGGCGCGCGAGTTCCTGCTGATCGACGTCGTGGTTCTGTCGATCCTCATCTATGCGCTTCTCGGCAAGCTGGCCGACAGTTTCGCCCGCTTCCTCGAAAGCGTCTTCCTGCAATGGCATCCAGCCTTCAAGAAAGTCTGAGGTAACCCATGTCGACCGGCAATGTGACGACGCTGAGACGCCCGGATGCCCCGCCATCCCTCCCGTCGCAGGCGAAAATCGAACAACGCGAAAAGACGAGCGACGGCAAGGTCGCCTTCAGCTTCCGCAATGTGGCGAAGAGTTTTGGCGACAAGCCGGTTCTGCGCGGCATCGATCTCGATGTGCGGGAAGGCGAGTTTCTGGCCATCATCGGCAAGAGCGGCTGCGGCAAGAGCACGCTCCTGCGCATTCTGGCCGGCCTCGACACGCCGACCACCGGAACCGTCTCGAAGGACGCATCGAGCCGCACCCGCATGATGTTTCAGGAGCCGCGTCTTCTGCCGTGGGAACGTATCGCGAGCAACGTCTCCGTGGGGCTGACCGGCATCGCCAAGGGCGAGGCGGCGCAGGAACAGGCGCTTACAATTCTCGAAGAGGTCGGTCTGAAAGACCGGGCTGGCGAATGGCCGTATGTGCTTTCCGGCGGCCAGAAGCAGCGCGTGGCGCTGGCGCGTGCGCTGGTGGCCCATCCGCAAATCCTGGCGCTGGATGAGCCGCTCGGCGCGCTCGATGCGCTCACCCGCATTGAAATGCAGCTTCTGCTGGAGCGCATCTGGCGCAAGCAGAAATTCACCGCCGTACTCGTCACGCACGATGTTTCCGAGGCCGTGGCGCTTGCGGATCGCATCGTCGTCATCGATGAAGGGCGCATTGCGTTCGATCTCGATGTGAAACTGCCGCGTCCGCGCCGTCATGGCACGGCGGAATTCGCAAGGCTGGAAGAGCAGGTTCTGAACCAGCTCTTCGGCCGCGGTGACACCAACGGATAAGGCATGAACCGGCAGGGCCGAGACCCCGCCGGAACCTGTTTTAACCAATGCTCATCAGGCTGGCATTGCCGCCGGCGGCTGTGGTGTTGACGCTGACGGAAACCTCTTCGACCAACCAATCGAGATTATAAGGCTGGCTTTCCCCGGAAAGCGCTTCCGTTGACGCTGCCTGAACGAGAACCAGCGGGCCGGGCAGGGCGGCGATCTTTTTATTGACCGCCACGATACGCTCCGCATCGCCCTCGACCAGCGCGCCGGCGAAGGTGCCGGACTTCGCCCAGTCATCGGCCCAGACGATGCGCGAGGTCACGGTTGCCGGCAGTCCGTAAATGGATTTCTCCAGTCCCGAAGCGTTGTCGATGACAACCGCGTTTCCGGTCGCAAGCGCTGCCGCAAGCTGGCGGTAAAGCCCCTGTTCGGTTGCCGGAACCAGCAGAACCTTTCCACGCGGATGCAGCGCATAAACATTGCGCTCGCCGACAGGACCCGCCAGCTCGGTTTCGAAACCGAGGCCGGAAAGAACTGCCGTCTGTCGCGCGGCTTCGGCCGCAACGGTTTCGCCGTTTTCATCCAGCCAGCGGGCAAGATCGACTGCTGCCTGATCCTGCTGGCTCGCAACCCGGTCTATCTTTGGGGCAACCTGTGTCATGCGGCCGAGATAAAGCGGACCGCCTGCCTTGGGACCGGTGCCGGAAAGGCCGCGTCCGCCAAAGGGCTGTACGCCGACCACCGCGCCGATGATGTTGCGGTTCACATAAAGATTGCCAGCTGCGACGCGCGACAGCACATGCTGGATCGTATCGTCAAGGCGGGTATGCAGGCCGAAGGTCAGGCCATAGCCGGTAGCGTTGATCTCATCGATCAGCCGGTCGAGATTGTCGCGCTTGAAGCGGATGACGTGCAGCACCGGGCCGAAGACTTCGCGTTTCAGATCGGCGAGCGATTTCATCTCGATGATCGTCGGCGGCACGAAGGTGCCCTTGCCGGTTTCGCCGGCAAGCGTGATCTGCTCGATGCGATGGCCGAGCCCGCGCATTCCCTCGATGTGCTTTTCGATGATGCCCTTCGCCTCGGCGGTAATGACGGGACCGACATCGACGGAAAGCTTGTCGGTGCGGCCGATCCGCAATTCGTGCAGCGCGCCCTTCAGCATGGTCAGCGTGCGATCCGCCACATCTTCCTGCAGGCAGAGGATGCGCAGCGCCGAGCAGCGCTGGCCGGCGCTGTCGAAAGCGGATGCGATGACATCGGCGACCACCTGCTCGGCAAGCGCGGAGGAGTCCACGATCATGGCGTTCTGACCGCCGGTTTCGGCAATCAGCGGAACCGGCTGGCCATTGGCCAGAACCCGGCCGGCAAGCTGACCCTGAATGAGCCGCGCCACTTCCGTCGAGCCTGTGAACATTACACCGGCTGTAAGGGGTGAACCAACAAGTGCGGCACCCGTCTTGCCGTCGCCCGGCAGAAGCTGCACGGCATCCTGCGGAACGCCGGCCTCATGCAGCAGGCGCACGCCTTGGGCCGCAATCAACGGCGTTTCTTCGGCGGGCTTTGCCAGAACCGGATTGCCGGCAACCAGCGCCGCCGTGACCTGACCGATGAAGATGGCGAGCGGGAAGTTCCATGGGCTGATGCAGACGACCGGGCCGAGCGACGTTTCGCCAGTCTTGAAGTTCCTGCGGGCTTCCGCCGCGTAATAACGCAGGAAGTCGATGGCTTCGCGCACCTCGGCAATGGCGTTCGGCATGGATTTTCCCGCTTCGCGCATGATGAGGCCGAGCAGGGCAGGCATTTCGGCCTGCATGGCGTCGGCGGCGCGCTCCAGGCAGGCGGCGCGCTCTTCCACCGGGGTGGATGGCCAGTTAGAGGCCACCGCCCGCTGCATGGCGGCTTCGACATCGGATTCGGTGGGCTCCGTCACATGGCCGACGATATCATTGTGGTCGCCGGGATTGAGAACCGGGCGCGTGTTTCCGCCCGCCTGCGGTGCCGACGCTCTCCATTCGGTCGTAGCACCCGCCTTCAGGGTTTTGTCCAGCGCGGCGAGCGTCGTTTCACTGGAAAGATCGAGGCCGGCGGAATTTTTGCGTTCCGGGCCGAACAGGCCGGCAGGGGCGGCGATGCGGTCGTGACGCGCGCCGGGAACGGCATAGGCCTTGACGACGGCAACCGGGTCTTCCAGCAGGGAATCCACCGGCACGGCTGGGTCGGCAATGCGGTTGACGAAGGAAGAGTTCGCACCGTTTTCCAAAAGGCGGCGGACGAGATAGGCGAGCAGCGTCTCATGGGTGCCGACGGGGGCATAGAAACGGCAGGGCCGGTCGAGTTTCTTCTTGCCGACGACTTCGCTGTAAAGCGGTTCGCCCATGCCATGCAGGCACTGGAACTCATAGTCGCCGAGTTTGAAGCCGGGGCCGGCGAGATGGTAGATCGTCGCCATTGACTGCGCATTGTGGGTCGCAAACTGCGGAAAGACCAGATCGCGCACGGCGAGCAGCTTGCGGGCGCAGGCGATGTAGGAGACATCCGTATGCACCTTGCGGGTGAAAACCGGGAAGTCCTCCAGTCCCTCCACCTGCGCGCGCTTGATTTCCGCATCCCAATAGGCGCCCTTGACGAGACGCACCATGATACGCCGGCCCGAGCGGCGGGCGAGATCGATGATGTAGTCGAGAACGAAGGGGCAGCGGCGACCATAGGCCTGCACGACGAAACCGAGGCCATTCCAGCCGGCGAGGTCCTTGTCGAGCGCCAGTTCCTCCAGAAGGTCAAGCGACAGTTCCAGACGGTCGGCTTCCTCCGCATCGATGTTGAGGCCGATATCGTATTTCTTGCTGAGCAGCATCAGCGATTTGACGCGTGGAAGAAGCTCCGCCATCACCCGCTCCGCCTGCGCGCGGGCGTAACGCGGATGCAGCGCCGAAAGCTTGATGGAAATGCCCGGACCGCCATAGATGCCGCGCCCGGCCGATGCCTTGCCGATGGCGTGGATGGCGTTTTCGTAGTCCTTGTAATAACGCTCCGCATCCTTGGCGGTGGTCGCGGCTTCGCCCAGCATGTCGTAGGAATATTGGAAGCCCTGTTCTTCCAGCGGCTTCGAACGCTTGATCGCTTCGCCGATCGTTTCGCCGGTCACGAACTGTTCGCCCATCATGCGCATGGCCATATCGACGCCACGGCGGATGACGGGTTCGCCAGCGCGGGCGATCAGCTTGGTCAGCGCCGCCGAAAGGCCGCTATCGTTTACCGTCGAGGTCAGCTTGCCGGTGATGACGAGGCCCCAGGTGGCGGCGTTGACGAAGAGCGAGCGCCCGCCGCCAATATGGGACTTCCAGTCGCCGCGCGCGATCTTGTCGCGGATCAGCGCGTCGCGGGTGGCTGTGTCGGGAATGCGCAGCAGCGCTTCGGCAAGGCACATCAGCGCCACGCCCTCATGACTGGAGAGCGAATATTCCTGCACCAGACCTTCGACGCCGGTGCCCCTGGTCTTGGCGCGCAATGCCTCGATCAGTTTGCGGGCCGTGTCGCGAATGGCTTTCGTTTCTTCCGCCGTCACCGTTGCCGCCTCGATCAGCGGCGCCAGGCATTCTTCCTCCGGGCGACGATAGGCGGCGGTGATCGCCTTGCGCAGCAGGCTTTGCTCGCGCACCGGCGGCGCAAAATTCTGGAAGATACCGTTCGCCACTACACCGGCGTTGCTTGCACCATCGGCCATTCTGAAAAATCCTGAAAACGCTGTTGAAGACAGACCTTCGGCGGCAGCGTGTCCTCCGCCCCGCCGCTTGTCATCCTGTGACAGACAATATCATCACCGCAGAAATTGCTATGGCCCTATTTTCAGGATAAAACAGGCAATATGAACTTTTATTTTTGAAATATGGCGTTAAATCACATGGCAAATAGTCAAAAAACAGACGATCTGGATCATTTCGATCTCAAGATTCTGGAGGCGCTGAGCGAAGACGGGCGCATGTCCGTGCTGCAGCTCTCGAAAAGGGTCGGTCTTTCCAAGACGCCCTGCCAGACACGGCTGAAACGGCTGGTGGACGAGGGCTATATTCTCGGCTTCCGCGCCATGCTCAATCCGCAGAAGCTCGGTGTCGATCACATCGCTTTCGCCGAGGTAAAGCTCTCCGATACGCGCGAAAAGGCGCTGGAGGAATTCAACGCGGCGGTGCGCAAGATCAAGGAAGTGGAGGAGTGCCACATGATCGCCGGCGCCTTCGATTATCTTCTGAAGGTGCGCACCAGCGATATCCGCAAGTATCGAAGGGTACTCGGCGAGAAAATCTCAAGCCTGCCATCCGTCGCCAACACCTCGACCTTCGTGGTCATGCAATCGGTCAAGGAAGCCGGCATCTGAAAAGCGGACATGAAAAAACGGGCAGACGTTTGCCTGCCCGTTTCTGATGTTCACTTTCCTCAGCGCGCCGTGGCGGCGGCGGTCACCGCGGTCATCTGCGCGTCCGGGCCGAACTCGTTTTCGTTTTCGATGCCGAGCAATTCCTGCAGGCGCAGCCTTGCGCGGCTGACACGGCTCTTGATGGTGCCGACGGGGCAACCGCAAATTTCGGCGGCTTCCTCGTAGGCAAAACCCGAAGCCCCGATCAGCAGGATCGCTTCACGCTGGTCGTCCGGCAGCTTTGCGAGTGCTGCGCGGAAGTCCTGAAGGTCGACCGAACCATGCTGTTCTGGCGGTACCGACAGGCGCGAGGTATAGACCCCGTCCGTATCCTGCACCTCACGGCCGGATTTGCGGATCTGGCTGTAGAACTCGTTGCGCAGGATCGTTACCAGCCATGCCCGCATATTGGTGCCCGGCTGGTAGCTATCCTGTTTCGCCCATGCCTTCATGATCGTGTCCTGCACGAGGTCGTCGGCACGGTCCCGCGAGCGGATGAGAGAAATAGCGAAGGCGCGCAGGTTCGGCAGCGCCGCCAGCATTTCCCGTTTGAAGTTGTATTCTGTCAGCTCCGGCTCTTTCGCCATCATTCCTCCGAAGCCTTCATTTTGGCTCTGCTTTCGGCTTCATCGAGTTTTTCGAGAAGGTCGAGGAATTTGTCAGGGATGCCTTCATCCTGAACGGCATCATAAAGCTCCCTGAGCTTACGGGAAATCACCGCCCGCCCGGAGTGTGGAACCTGGGGGGCGGCCGAATTGTCCGGCTGATCTTGGTCCGATTGAAATATGCTCATAACGTCCGGTATTCCTTTTGCGTCGTGGCAAAGAATGCGCCGTGAAAAAAATAGTTCCGGCGGAACGGAACTTTTTTTGCAACGCGCACGTTGCTATCGTGGGTTTGCGTTGCAGACCGCATGAAAGGGGAGAATTCCATGTCAGTTTCTACACGCATCGCACCGCACCTGCCATATCTGCGCAGGTTCGCGCGTGCCGTTTGCGGCTCACAATCGACGGGCGATGCCTATGTTGCGGCAACACTCGAAGCTCTGATCGCCGATATCAGCATTTTTCCGCAGACAAGCAGCGATCGCGTTTCGCTCTATCAATTGTTCGTATCGATCTTTAGTTCCGTCACGATCAATATTAAGACCGACGAAAACCTGTCGGGATGGGAAAAACGCGCCTCGGCTAACCTCTCCGCCGTCCCGGCGCTTGCCCGTCAGGCGTTCCTTTTGACCACGGTCGAAGAATTCACACCTTCGGAAACCGCAGAGGTTCTGAAAGTCTCCGAGGATCAGGTCGGCAAGCTGATCGATGAGGCAGCCTCTGAAATCGCCCGCCAGGTCGCAACCGATATCATGATCATCGAGGACGAACCTCTGATCGCCATGGATATCGAGCAGATGGTCACCGATCTCGGCCACCGCGTCACGGGCATCGCCCGCACCCACACGGAAGCGCTCGATCTCTTCCATCGCACCCAGCCGAAGATGATCCTTGCCGATATTCAGCTCGCCGATGGCAGTTCCGGTCTCGATGCAATGAAGGACATCCTGCAGATGACCACGCTGCCGGTAATCTTCATCACCGCCTTCCCCGAGCGTCTTCTGACGGGCGAGCGGCCGGAGCCGACCTTCCTTGTGACGAAGCCGTTCAATCCGGACATGGTGAAAGCGCTTATCAGCCAGGCCCTGTTTTTCAACGAAAGCTCACGCGTCGCGGCGTGAATTTTGCCGAAACCGCAGACTGACCGGGAACCACTCTGGTGCCCGGGCGTTGGCGGTTACGGTCGTGGGGCTGCCCCGCGGCTTTCTGCAAGGAGACGAATTTGCATCGGCTGGCATGGCATAACGCGGAGAGGGACGAAAGCGAACTTCACGATTCGCTTGTCCTCGCCTTGCTCGATTCGGGTGAGACAGTCATGCTGCAGGACTGGAACCGCGACTATATATTCGTGGCCAATCTGCCGGATGTCTGGAAAATTCCGGCAGAATCCCGTCCCACAGATGAAAATCTGTTCGGTAACGATCTCTCCGCCCGACTCGCCGATCTCAAGAAGGATATGAACACGGCGGGCAGCCGCGGCATGCTGGAAGTCAATGCCGGCAATGATCGCGTCTTCCAGTTTCAGGTTCATTCCACTCTTAACCAGACGAACCAGGTGGTGATGAAAACCACCATTCGCGAGGTGACGGCGGAAAGGCGGCGCGAGCAGCTTCTGCGCTCGCTGCTGCGCGAGGTCAGCCACCGTTCCAAGAACCTCCTGGCGATCATCCAGAGCCTTGCCGGCCAGACGGCCCGTTTCAGCCTGACCAAGGATGATTTTCTGCGCAAGTTCCGCGGCAGACTACACGCTCTCGCCCAGAGTCAGGATCTCATTACGGATTCGGACTGGCGGGGCGCGCGCATATTCGAGTTGTTGCGCCAGCAATTCGATCTTTATGTGCCGGAATATCCGAACCTCATCCACATGGAAGGCGAAAACCTGCTGCTCAATCCGAATGGCGCGCTCTATATCGGGCTCGCCTTCCATGAGCTGGTCGTCAACACCGTCAGCCACAGCGGCAATCTCGCCTATCACCCGCCCATATCCCTGCAATGCCGTCAGGAGGGTGATTTTTATATCGTTGAATGGAATGAGCCGATGATGCCGTCGAAAGAGCCGGCGGAGACCCGGCGCGGCAGCTTCGGCAGCGTGGTGCTGGAAAAGGTGGTTCCCTCCGCATTGGGGGGAAGTGCCGAATACGAGTTGACGCCCGAACGGATCGTCTACCGGCTGAAATTTCCCTCCGGCGACGGCGCGGATGCCTGAAATCGCGATATCGCGCGCAACGCCGGGTTCATCTTTCATTTCATGAAAGCCAAAACAAATAGCACGGCTCATGAAAGAGCCGTGCTATTTTTATGACAGGTTTTCAGGGGCGAAACCTGTTTATTTTCAGCCAAGCTTCAGGCGGGGACGGGGGAATTGCTTGGCCTGCAGTAAAAACACGCATGACCGGATTCGGTTCCCAAAAAATGCGTTTTTTTAACATTGCGCAAAATACCGGCCATTTTGCCGGTTTTTTGCCGTCTGCACAGCGGATAGGTCCGCAAGTCGCGGCGTCAATGCGCGCCTGTCTGTTCCGATCGTTTGGGCGTGAAGTAACGCATCGGCGCTTCCAGCGACCACTCAAAGCCGGATTCACGATATTCCGTCAGCACCTGCCCACCGAAGGCGCCTTCCGCATGCCTTTTGATGACCGTGGTGCCAAAGCCTTTGCGGCTCGGTTCTCTGGCGGGCGGTCCGCCCGTTTCGGTCCAGACGAGATGGATCATCTGCCGCCCGTCTTTTTCACGCGACTGCCAGCGCAGGGTAATTTTTCCCGCTGGAGCCGACAATGAGCCGTATTTGATGGAATTCGTCGTCAGCTCATGGACCACCAGACCGAAATTCTGTGCCGCTTCCGGGGAAAGCATGAAATCCTCTCCCACCAGCACGATGCGCTGCGCCACGGTTCCGAAAACATCGAGGTGGGTTTCAATCAGCTTGCGGATCGGCAGACCCTGCCATTGAACCTCCGCCAGGGCCCGGATCGACATTCCAAGGCCGCGCAGGCGGTGATCGACCTCCTTCTGGAATTCCGGAATGCTTTTATTTTCGCGTCCCAATTGGCGTATCATCGCCTGAACCAGCGTCAGAATGTTCTTGGAACGGTGAACCAACTCGTGCAGCAGCAATTGCAGGCGCTCTTCCGACTGGCTTCTGTCGAAGGATGCGTTGGAGAGAGCGATGGCGACCTGGTTGGCCTCCTTTATCTTGGTATCGACGGGTGCGACGATCTCGCCCTCGCCGATGCGCTCGGCCATCAGGGTCAGGTCACGGATGGAGCTGCGCAATTGCCGGCCGACCAGATAGGCGCCGCCAATGGCAATCAGCACCAGCATCAGGCTGCCGATCATCATCTGCCGCCAGGTGTCTATCAGCGCCGCCTGGCTTGCGGCGAGCGGACCCCACATCACCGTCTTCCATTGCCAGCCCGGCAATTGAGCATAGGCGTAGAGATTACCCTTGCCGTCGAAAAAATTGCCGCTGAAGGCCTGCATTTCCGAAAGGACATCGGGGGTGACAAAGGGCTTGCCCACTTCCGCCTCTTCGGGCGCGCTTGAGACGACAACGCGGTTATTGCCGTCAATGATGGCGACCGCCCAGTGGCGCGGCAGGTTTTCCGTGGGGATGAGCCTGCTCAGGTCGCTGGTATTCTGCGTCAAGATCAGGGCGTCTCCGGCGGGGTCCAGGTCCGGGCCTAGCGGCATGGTGACGTTGAACACCCATTCCTTGCTGGTCGAGCCGAAAAACATGTCCGAGACGGTGATGCGGCGGGAGTCGATCGCCTTGGCCAGATTGGCTTCCGCCGACACCTTGCCGAGCGGCTGGCCATAGGGCACGCGCGTATTGAGACGCTGCTGACCATCTTTGGTGGCGAGAATGGCATAAAGGCCCTCCCGCTTCAGACTGTCGGCGACGCGCCCCTGAAACGCGGCGAGGTTGCCGCTCTCAAGTTCCGGGAATTGCGACAGGAGATTGAGCGAGGTGGCGATTTCCTGCAGGCGGCGGTCGATGTTGCGGGAGACCACCCGTACATCCTCGATGGTTTCCCGTTGCAGGTCGTCGCGTTTTTCCGCCTCGAGGCGCAGCATCAGATAGCCGCCGAAAAGAATGAGCGGCAGGGTAATGACGGTAGCCATCACCACCAGATAGGTGCCGATGGAGGCGGTCGGGAAAAAATTCGCACTGCGCCGACGCAAAGCCGAGATCATGTCTTTCAGTCTGTCGCCGGGTCGAGGCATACAAAAAACTCCGGCAGTTATGGCATTGTTACGACACGGATAATACCGTGCCGTCCCCCTTTAGCAATGCCTGATTTTTACCTTCGGTTGTTGAGGTCGGTCACAATCGCACAGACTCGGTTGAAAAAATCGGAACTATTTCAACGACCAACCCGTTTGCCAGACGAACCGGCCGAGGAGCGGACACGAAATTCATCACCGCCGGCCAGTTGAGAACGATGAAAGGAAGGTACGAAATGGCAAAGAAACTTACAATCCTCGTCACTGCCGCTCTGATGGGCACGACGGCTTTCGCGCCGCTGGCCATCGCTCAGGGCACGACCCAGCCTGCGCCGGCAAATCCGAGTGCGCAGACGGAGCCTGCAACCCCGCCCGCCACACCGATGACGCCTGCTGCTCCTTCGACCAATGACAGCGCGGCTACAACGACAGGCGGCGCTTATCTCACCGAACAGGGCGAAACGCAGGTCAGCGCCAATGATTATATCGGCAAGGCGGTCTATACCGCGGCCGATGAAAGCATCGGTAACGTCACCAACCTGATCATGGAAGAAGACGGTGGTCTGGTTGCGGCCGTGATCGGCGTCGGCGGCTTCCTGGGTATCGGCGCAAAGGATGTTGCCGTTCCGATGGACAAGGTAACGATGACGCGCAACGCGCAGGACGGCACCATCCGCCTGACCACGACCGAAACGGCGGAAACGCTGAAGGCGGCTCCCGAATTCAAGACGCTGGAACAGAAGGCCAGCGAAAAGAATGCGGCAACGCCGGCGGCTCCTGACAGCACGACGACGTCCGCCACCAAGCCATAATTCCCGTCCCTGGGAGGCAGGAGCGGGACCGGCTTCAATCAGCTGTCCCGCAGGAAGCACCGGCCAACAGGCCGGTGTCTTTTTTATGTTTGTTCGCCGGCTGTTCAGTCCCCGGCATTGCGGGAGGAATGCCATGCCCAGGCGGATTTTATGATGTCCGACAGGGAATAACGCGGCTCCCAGCCGAGAACCTCCTTCGCCTTGTCGTTATTGGCGACCAGCGTCGTGGAATCGCCGTCGCGCCGCCCGGTATATTCGACGGGGAAGGGGCGGCCGGAAACCTCCGAAATCGCCGCCAGCAATTCTTTCACCGTGGTGCCGGTGCCGGTGCCGAGGTTGAGTTCGACGGTCTCTCCGCCGGCCAGCAGATAATCCACGGCCCGCACATGCGCATCGGCGAGATCGAGAATGTGGATATAGTCGCGCACGCAGGTGCCGTCGCGCGTGTCGTAATCCGTGCCGAACACCTTGAAGCCCTGACGCCGGCCGAGTGCGGCCTCGATGGCCAGCGGGATCGCGTGGGTTTCCGGCTTGTGCCATTCGCCGATGCGGCCTTCGAAATCCGCGCCGGCGGCATTGAAGTAGCGCAGCATCACGGAGCGCAGCCCCTTATAGGTGCTGTAGTCCTTCAGCGCCTGCTCCACCACCCATTTGGTGCGGCCATAGGGGTTGATCGGCGCCTGCCGGTGCGTCTCGTCGATCGGCACCTGTTCCGGCAACCCGTAAGTTGCGCAGGTGGACGAAAAAACGAATGCCGTGACGCCGGCATCGATGGCGGCGGAGAGCAGGTTGAGCGAGCCGATGACATTGTTGTCGTAGAAAGCCACGGGCTGCTTGACCGATTCACCGACTTCGATCAGCGCTGCGAAATGCAGAACGGCTACCGGCCGGTGTTTGGCGAAGACCTCATCCAGCCGCGCCCGGTCGCGAATATCGCCCTGTTCGAATGGTCCCCAGCGGACGAATTCCTCATGCCCGTTGGACAGATTGTCGAAAACGACCGGTTCATATCCTCGCTCAGACAGGAGAAGGCAGGTGTGCGAACCGATATAGCCGGCACCGCCGACGACAAGGACTTTCTTCTTCATCAATTGCCTTTCAGAAAATTACGGACGCGCCGAGACTGCCCGAGACTGTATGTCACTTTGTTCAAATAAGGGCGGCGTGGCGGGTAACGCCATCAACCAGTCTATCCTTCGCGGGTAACATAAAAAAAACCGCGCATCCATCGTCTGGACGCGCGGTTTGCCTTGTCGTGTCGCCAAGAAATTACTTGGACTTTTTCGTATTGACCCTTGTGGCCAGGAAACCGGCCGCGACAGCCACGGCGAGCGTCGCATAGGGACGCGCCTGGATCGCCAGCGTAAGCAGCGATTGCAGGGCGAGCGGCGCTGCGGCAAGCGGCGCCGCCGTCAAAGGAGTGACAGCGGGACGTGCTGCATAGACCCTCGGACGTTTGATGATCGCCAGCGCCACCAGCATGATGACGCCGAGCAGGAACGCGGTCCCCGCGACGACGAGCGCCGCGGGGCCTGCGCCCACATGCCGGGCAAGATAGATAGAGCCTGCCACCACGGCGGCGATGAAGGCGATCAGGAAGAATATCCCGGTCAGAACCGACAGGGTTATGGTCGCGCGCAATCGCCTTGTGACGACGCGCCCCTCGCGCTGGGTCTCCCCCAGATAGACCAGCAATGCCTCAAGCATGAGCGCGGCCTTATCGACGCGTCAGGAGGGCGAGCACGAAACCGACGCCGACGGCGATGCCGAGCGACTGGAGCGGGTTCTTCTGGACGTGGTCGGTGAGGTTGTCGTTGAGCGTGGAGATTTCATTGCGAACGCTGTCGGCCATTTCTCCGGATGCGGTGAGGGCGTCATCGGCCACACGGGCGGCCTGCGCCTTCAGCTCATGCGAAGCGCCGACGCCGAGCGCCTTCACGCTTTTGGCAAGACTAGCCAGATCTTCGCGAAGCTGGGCGAGCTGCGCTGCCACATCGGCCGCATCGCCGTTTTCGAGGGATTGCTGGATCTTGTCGCTGACGCTGCTACGCACGCTTGCCATAGGTGAGGTCCTTCCTGAACATCATTGATGGGACGACGACACGTCACCGTCGTCCGTGAAGCTTCGTTTCGGCGGCCGAAACACCCGCCTGTCCGTCAGTCAAACGCGCCGATGCCGGCTTGGTTCCGCAACGGGACGGGTTTTCTTGATGCCACTTCGGCTCGGGGGCGATTTTCGAGGAATTCGGTGCCTGACATTTGTTTTCCTGTCACAAGCATCCTATAAGGCCCATCATCGAGACGTACCTTGACTTCAATCAATATGTGAAACGACATGCTCCAGACGCCCTATTACCTGATCGACAAGACAAAACTTCTTCGCAACATGGAGAAGATTGCCTATGTGCGGGAAAAATCCGGCGCCAAGGCGCTCTTGGCGCTGAAGTGCTTCGCCACATGGTCGGTGTTCGATTTCATGTCGCAATATATGGACGGCACCACCTCGTCCTCGCTTTATGAAGTGCGCCTCGGCCGCGAGAAATTCGGCGGCGAGACCCATGCCTATTCCGTCGCCTATGCCGATTATGAAATCGACGAGGTGATTGCGAATGCGGACAAGATCATCTTCAATTCCATCGGTCAGCTCGAGCGTTTCGCCGACAAGGCCTCCGGCATCACACGCGGTCTGCGCCTCAACCCGCAGGTCAGCTCCTCGAGCTTCGATCTTGCCGATCCTGCGCGCCCCTTCAGCCGGCTGGGCGAATGGGATGTCGCCAAGGTCGACAAGGTCATGGACCGTATCTCCGGCTTCATGATCCACAATAATTGCGAAAACAGCGATTTTTCGCTGTTCGACCGCATGTTGACGCAGATTGAGGAGAAATTCGGATCGCTGCTGTCGCGTGCGGAGTGGGTCAGCCTCGGCGGCGGCATCCACTTTACCGGCGACAATTATCCGCTCGACCAGTTCTGCGACCGTCTGCGCGCCTTCTCGGAAAAATACGGCGTGCAGGTCTATCTGGAGCCGGGCGAAGCCTCGATCACGAAGAGCACGACGCTCGAAGTGACGGTTCTCGACACGCTGTTTAACGGCAAGAACCTCGCCATCGTCGACAGCTCCATCGAAGCGCATATGCTCGATCTGCTGATCTATCGTGAGAGCGCCAAGGTTTCGCCGAACGAGGGCGAGCATCCCTACATGGTCTGCGGCAAATCCTGCCTTGCAGGCGATATTTTCGGCGATTTCCGCTTCGACAGGGAATTGAAGGTCGGCGACCGTATCTCCTTCCAGGACGCGGCCGGCTACACCATGGTCAAGAAGAACTGGTTCAACGGCGTCAAGATGCCGGCGATCGCCATCAAGGAACTGGACGGCACCGTACGCGCCGTTCGTGAATTCGACTTTGCCGATTTCGAGCAAAGCCTGTCTTAAACCCTGTTTTTAACATGAAACGAAGCTCATCCCTGCGGGGAAAAGGAGGCATCACCTGAAATGAAGAAGAACGTTCTGATCATCGGCGCCGGTGGCGTAGCACAGGTCGTGGCGCATAAATGCGCCCAGAACAGCGATGTATTGGGAGACATTCATATTGCGTCACGGACTTTGGGAAAGTGCCGCAAGATTGTCGAGTCCGTACGCGAAAAGAAGAGCCTCAAGACAGATGTAAAACTTGAGGCCCATGCGCTTGACGCGATGGATATCGAGGCGACGAAAGCCTTGATTAAACAGACCGGTGTTGAAATCGTCATCAACGTCGGTTCGGCTTTCGTCAACATGTCCGTTCTTCGTGCCTGCATGGACACGGGTGTTGCCTATATGGATACGGCGATCCACGAGGATCCGACCAAGATCTGCGAGACGCCGCCGTGGTACGGAAACTACGAGTGGAAGCGCGCTGAAGAGTGCAAGGAGAAGGGCATTACCGCCATTCTCGGCGTCGGTTTCGACCCGGGCGTGGTCAACGCCTATGCGCGTCTCGCCAAGGATGACTATTTCGACAAGGTCACCTCGGTCGATATCGTCGATATCAATGCCGGCAGCCATGGCCGGTGGTTCTCGACCAACTTCGATCCGGAAATCAACTTCCGCGAATTCACGGGCGTCGTCTACTCCTGGCAGAATGGTCAGTGGCAGACGAACCAGATGTTTGAAGTCGGCCAGGAATTCGACCTGCCGGTCGTCGGCAAGCAGAAGGCCTACATGACCGGCCATGACGAAGTGCATTCGCTGTCCAGGAACATGGACGGTGCCGATGTGCGCTTCTGGATGGGCTTTGGCGATCACTATATCAACGTCTTCACCGTGCTGAAGAACCTCGGCCTCCTGTCCGAAAAGCCGGTCAAGACCGCCGAAGGCCTGGAAGTCGTGCCGCTCAAGGTGGTCAAGGCCGTGCTGCCCGATCCGTCTTCGCTGGCGCCCGACTACGTCGGCAAGACCTGCATCGGCGATATCGTCAAGGGTATCAAGGACGGCAAGGAGCGCGAAGTCTTCATCTACAACGTGGCCGACCACAAGGAAGCCTATGAAGAAGTCGGCTCGCAGGGCATTTCCTACACCGCCGGCGTTCCGCCGGTCGCCGCCGCCATGCTCATCGCCACCGGCGAATGGGACGTGAAGCAGATGGCCAATGTGGAAGAACTGCCGCCGAAGCCGTTCCTGAACCTTCTGAACAAGATCGGCCTTCCGAACCGCATCAAGGACGAAAACGGCGATCGCGCGCTGGAGTTCTGATTGCCGGTGTTGTGATTGCGTTAAATAGAAAGCCCCGCGAAAGCGGGGCTTTTTTGTTGGTGGCGACGTCTGCCGACCAGAATAGTTTGGCGAATTCGTAGCATCCTTACCGTCACCCCGGATTTAGTCCGGGGTCCAGCGCGATCAAGTCCTTGATCGCGGGAGAGTCTTCTCACGGCGCAGACGCGCCGTGGCTGGATGCCGGCTCAAGGCCGGCATGACGGCCGAAACCTTGCTGCCGGTCTCAACTCCCAGATGAACGTGAGCCGAGATTGCTGAGGCTTGTGACGAGTGGCCCTCAGCCCTTCGTCGGCTTCGGCCCACGCTTTTCGAAGGGCTTGTCCTTCTTGCCCTCGTATTTCGGCTTGTCGCCGAAGGGCTTCTTCTTTTTCCAGGGCTTATCGTCGCCCTTGCGGTCATCGCGGGGGCCGCTTGCATTGTCCGATTTGCTGAATTTCCGCTGCGCCTTGGCCGGGCGCGTGTCTTCGCGGAAACCGCCGGTCATTTCCGGCTTGCCTTCCAGCGCCTTCAGACGGATGCCCTTTTCGAGCGTCATGTCCTTGCCGATGGCGGAGGTGAAACGGTCGACAGCATCGGCCGCCAGTTCCACGAAGGTTTCCGTCTGCTGCATGCGGATCGCGCCGATATCCTGGCGGGTGATCTTGCCGAAACGGCAGAGCATGGGGATCAGCCAGCGCGGTTCGGCGCTCTGCTTGCGGCCGACGGACAGCGAGAACCAGGCGCTGTCGGCGAAGTCGGAGCGTTCGCGGCGCGGCGCATTGTTCTCGACCGTTTCGAAACTGTCGCGGCGCGGCTTGCGATTGTTGTCCAGCGAGACTTCGGCGATGTCTTCGGGCGCGGAACGTCCGGCGTGGTACAGGCGCACGAAAGCGGCGGCGACCTTTTCAGCGCCGTGCTGTTCGAGCAGCCTGGTGACGAAATCGCGCTCGTCCTCGGCCACGGCCTCGGTCAGCGACGGGTCGGCCAGAAGCCGGGCGCCGTCGCGCTCAACGATCTCTTCGGCGGAAGGCGGACGAACCCATGCCGGGCTGACCTTGGCGCCTTCCAGCAGGCGTTCCGCCTTGCGGCGCTGGTTGATCGGCACCACGATGGCGCTAACACCCTTCTGACCGGCGCGGCCGGTGCGGCCGGAGCGATGCAGAAGCGTTTCGGAATTGGTCGGCAGGTCGGCGTGGATGACGAGTTCGAGACCCGGCAGGTCGATACCACGGGCGGCAACGTCGGTTGCCACACAGACGCGGGCGCGGCCGTCGCGCATGGCCTGCAGCGCATGGGTGCGTTCGTTCTGGGTCAGTTCGCCGGAAAGGGCCACCACGGCAAAGCCGCGATTGTTGAGCCGCGCCGTCAGATGGTTCACCGCCGCACGGGTGGAGCAGAAGACGATGGCGTTGCGGGCTTCATAAAAGCGCAGCGCATTGATGATGGCGTTCTCGCGGTCGGCCGGCGTCACCAGCATGGCGCGGTATTCGATATCGACGTGCTGCTTCTGTTCGGAAGCGGTGGCGATGCGCACGGCGTTCTTCTGGTAGCTTTCCGCAAGCTTGGCGATGCTGCGCGGAACGGTGGCCGAGAACATCAGCGTGCGGCGGGTTTCCGGCGATTCTTCCAGAATGAATTCCAGATCTTCACGGAAACCGAGATCGAGCATCTCGTCGGCCTCATCCAGCACCACGGCGCGGATGGACGACAGATCGAGCGCGCCACGCTTGATATGGTCGCAAAGACGCCCGGGCGTGCCGACGACGATGTGAGCGCCGCGTTCGAGCGCCCGGCGCTCGTTGCGCACATCCATGCCGCCGACGCAGGAGGCAATCGAGACACCTGCGAATTCATAGAGCCACTCCAGCTCGCGCTTGACCTGCATGGCCAGTTCGCGGGTCGGCGCGATGGCGAGCGCCAGCGGTGCGGAAGCCTGACCGAAGCGGCCGCTCTCCGGCAGCAGCGTCGGCGCCAGTGCGATGCCGAAGGCAACCGTCTTGCCGGAGCCGGTCTGTGCGGAAACCAGCGCATCCTTGTCGGCCAGTTCGGGTGCAAGCATGGCCTGCTGCACGGGGGTCAAATCTTTATAGCCGCGTTTTTCCAACGCCTGCGCGATCGCCGGGGCGATACCCTGGGTGTCTGTCATCTACCGTCTTTCGGATATGAAGCCGCCCGCATCCGCCCGAAACCAATAGGTCCTAAAGTCTCCGGGGCAGCCGATACAGGCCATTTCGGCCATCTGGCCGGTTGCATTGCCGCGCTCATACTGCGAATGGGCCGGTTTGTACAGTGCACCGCGGTACGCTCTTTTGCGGGTGCTTTATCCCGCCGACGTTTTCATCCCGCGATTGTTCCGGAGCGATGCTGCGAAAAAGGCGTACCGCATGGTTCATAAACGGCATTGCGTGCCCCCCGCCTTTTCGCTAAGAGACCCGCAACTTGAGGCTCTTTGTCAGGAAGAGCCGACTGGGTTTGTTCTTGTCCGTCCGCTCTTCGAAGGAGCCGGCGGGAAAATGGGATGGTACTGGTCAAGGCTATGGCTCGCATTGTCATGAAATTCGGCGGCACGTCCGTCGCGAACCTCGAACGCATTCACAATGTCGCACGGCATGTGAAACGCGAAGTGGATGCCGGCCATGAAGTGGCCGTGGTCGTTTCCGCCATGTCCGGCAAAACCAATGAGCTGGTGGACTGGGTGCAGAACGCCGCGAAGGTGGCCGGCGCCAATGCCGCCTCCTTTTTCGATGCGCGCGAATACGACGCGGTTGTTGCATCCGGCGAGCAGGTGACATCAGGTCTTCTGGCGATCACGCTGCAATCCATGGGCATCAATGCGCGCTCCTGGCAGGGCTGGCAGATCCCGATCCGCACCGACAATGCGCATGGCGCCGCCCGCATTCTCGAAATCGACGGTTCGGATATCATTCATCGCATGGGTGAAGGTCAGGTTGCCGTTGTCGCCGGTTTCCAGGGCATCGGCCCGGACAACCGCATCGCGACGCTCGGACGCGGCGGTTCGGATACGTCCGCAGTGGCGATTGCCGCTGCCGTCAAGGCGGATCGTTGCGACATCTACACCGATGTCGACGGCGTTTATACGACCGATCCGCGCATCGAGCCCAAGGCTCGCCGCATGAAGAAGATCGCCTTCGAGGAAATGCTCGAAATGGCGTCTCTCGGCGCGAAGGTTCTGCAGGTTCGCTCGGTCGAGCTTGCCATGGTACACAAGGTGCGCACCTTCGTTCGCTCCAGTTTCGAGGATCCCGATGCGCCGGGCATGGGCGACCTCATCAACCCGCCCGGTACTTTGATTTGTGACGAGGATGAAATCGTGGAACAGGAAGTCGTAACCGGCATCGCCTATGCCAAGGATGAAGCACAGATCTCGCTGCGCCGCGTGGCCGACCGTCCGGGCGTTTCCGCCGCGATCTTCGGGCCGCTCGCCGAAGCGCATATCAACGTCGACATGATCGTGCAGAACATCTCCGAAGACGGTTCGCGCACCGACATGACCTTTACCGTTCCTTCGGGCGACGTTGCCAAGGCGATCAAGCTTCTGGAAGACAACAAGGCCCAGATCGGCTTCGATGTTGCCCAGAACGAGACCGGTCTCGCCAAGGTTTCGGTCATCGGTATCGGCATGCGCAGCCACGCCGGCGTTGCCGCCAGCGCGTTTAAGGCGCTTGCCGAGAAGAACATCAACATCAAGGCGATCACCACCTCCGAGATCAAGATTTCGATCCTGATCGACGGCGCCTATGCCGAACTTGCGGTTCGCACTTTGCATTCCGCCTACGGTCTCGATAAGAGCTAAGCCGAGACATCGGTTCCCGATGCTCCGATTCTTCGGAGTTGCGTTCTTCCGATGTGGCGTTTCATGAAAGCGTGTCCCTTGCGGGACGCGCTTCTCGCGCTATAAATTTTTAAATGACCTTTTGATTCCCGAATATTATGACATTCGGATCGGAAGTGTCGGGGAGCAAACGCGATGAGAGACCTTTCCGCAGGTCCGCGCGTCCTGCTCAAGCGGCTGCGCGAAATGATGGCGGAGCACCTTGAACCGCAGGACCGTCTGGACCAGATCGTCCGTCAGATTGCCAGCAACATGGTGGCGGAGGTTTGCTCGGTCTATGTGCTGCGCTCCGACAGCGTGCTCGAGCTTTACGCGACCGAAGGTCTGAACAAGGATGCCGTGCATCTTGCCCAGCTGAAAATGGGGCAGGGTCTTGTCGGCACCATCGCCGCTTCCGCCCAACCTCTCAATCTTTCCGATGCGCAGGCGCATCCCGCTTTCCGCTATCTCCCTGAAACCGGTGAGGAAATTTATCATTCCTTCCTCGGCGTGCCGATTTTGCGTTCCGGTCGCACTCTTGGCGTTCTTGTGGTCCAGAACAAGGCCAGCCGAACATACCGGGAGGATGAAGTGGAAGCGCTTGAGACAACCGCGATGCTCATTGCCGAAATAGTGGCGAGCGGCGAGTTGAAGAAGATCACCCGCCCCGGGGTGGAGCTGGACCTGACGCGCGCCGTTTCCATCGATGGCGACGGCTATGGCGAAGGCATCGGTCTTGGCCATGTCGTGTTGCATGATCCGCGTATCGTCGTCACCAACCTGCTCAATGAAGATGCCGATACGGAAATCCGGCGTCTTGCCGATGCCATCGGCTCGCTGCGTCTGTCCATCGACGACATGCTGCAGCGTCGCGATGTGCCGACCGAGGGTGAGCACCGCGAGGTTCTGGAAACCTACCGCATGTTCGCTCACGACCAGGGCTGGGTGCGGCGCATGGAAGAGGCGATCCGAAACGGCCTGACGGCGGAGGCGGCGGTCGAGAAGGTGCAGAGCGACACCAAGGCGCGCATGATGCGCCTGACCGATCCCTATCTGCGCGAGCGCATGCATGATTTCGACGATCTCGCCAACCGGCTGCTGCGGCAGTTGATCGGTTTTGGCGGTCGTGGGCCGGAGCAGGATTTCCCGCTCGACGCCATCGTTTTGGCGCGCGCCATGGGTGCTGCCGAACTGCTGGATTACCCGCGTGAAAAACTGCGTGGTCTGGTGCTGGAAGATGGCGCGGTGACGAGCCATGTCGTCATTGTGGCCCGTGCCATGGGCATTCCGATCATCGGACAGGCGACCGGTATCGTCGCTCTGGCGGAAAACAACGATCCCATCATTATCGATGGCGATGACGGCCAGGTGCATCTGCGCCCGATGTCGGATTTGCAGCGTGCTTATGAAGAAAAGGTGCGCCTGCGGGCCCGGCGGCAGGAGCAGTTCCGGGCGCTGCGCAATGTCGAGCCGATCACCAAGGATGGCCAGAAGGTCAATCTGAAGATGAATGCGGGCCTTCTGGTGGACCTGCCGCAGCTCGACGAATCCGGCGCCGACGGCATTGGGCTGTTCCGCACCGAGCTGCAATTCATGATCGCCTCCAACATGCCGAAGGGCGAGGAGCAGGAGGCGTTCTACCGCTCCGTTCTGCGGCAGGCGAAGGGCAAGAGCGTCACCTTCCGCACGCTCGATATCGGTGGCGACAAGGTCGTTTCTTATATGCGCGGCCAGGAAGAGGAAAATCCGGCGCTGGGCTGGCGGGCGATCCGCCTGTCGCTGGACCGGCCGGGCCTGATGCGAACGCAGATGCGCGCGCTGCTGCGCGCCGCCTCGGGTGCCGAACTGCGCATGATGCTGCCGATGGTGACGGAAGTGTCGGAAATCCGCGCCGCTCGCGACCTTTTGCAGAAGGAAGTGCAGCATCTTTCGAAATTCAGCCATGCGTTGCCGAAAAAGCTGCAATTCGGCGCCATGCTGGAAGTGCCATCGCTGATGTGGCAGCTCGATGAGCTGATGCAGGAGGTGGATTTCGTGTCCGTCGGTTCGAACGACCTGTTCCAGTTCTCGATGGCGGTGGATCGCGGCAATGCGCGTGTTTCGGATCGTTTCGACAATCTCGGCAAGCCGTTCCTGCGCATCCTGCGCGATATCGTCCGCGCCGGCGAAAGGCACCACACCTCGGTCACGCTGTGCGGCGAAATGGCGGGCAAGCCGCTTTCGGCCATGGCTTTGATCGGCCTCGGTTTCCGTTCTGTTTCCATGTCGCCGACGGCCATCGGTCCGGTCAAGGCCATGCTTCTCGGGCTCGATGCCGCGCGCCTCGCCGAAGAGCTGAACGCGGCGCTGGACGACCATAATTCGCTGGAAAGCGCGCGCGAGGTGTTGTTACGCTTTGCCGCGACGCATTCCATTCCCATTTAGAGCATTTCCAGGAAAAGTGGATCCCGGTTTTCCGTCCGGAAATGCGTTAGAGCAAAAGGTTAAAGCGTTTTCGCGTTTCGAAGAAAAGCGAAAACCCTCTAAAAGACCTGTTTCATTATTGGAGTGACTGGTGGCGAAGCTTCCCGTCGAAAAAATGCGCGAGTTGGAAAGGCGTTTCGGTGAGATCGAAGCGCGTATGTCGGCCGGGCCTGCTGCGGATGTCTATGTGAAACTGGCTTCGGAATATTCCGAACTCGAGCCGGTGGTGAAGAAAATCCGCGACTACGAGAAGGCGGTTTCCGAAGCCGCCGATCTGGAGGCGCTGCTGGCCGACAAGTCGACCGACAAGGATATGCGCGATCTGGCGGAAATGGAGCTGCCGGATGTCGAGGTCCGCATCGGTGAGCTTGAAAAGGACATGCAGGTTCTGCTGCTGCCGAAGGATGCGGCGGACGAAAAAAGCGCGATTCTCGAAATTCGGGCGGGCACCGGCGGCTCCGAGGCAGCCCTTTTCGCCGGCGATCTGTTCCGCATGTATGAGCGCTTCGCCTCGACCAAGGGCTGGAAGGTGGAAGTGCTTTCCGCAAGCGAGGGCGAAGCGGGCGGTTACAAGGAAATCATCGCGACGATCAGCGGGCGAGGGGTGTTCTCCAAGCTGAAATTCGAATCCGGCGTGCACCGGGTGCAGCGCGTGCCGGAAACGGAAGCGAGCGGCCGCATCCATACGTCTGCCGCCACCGTTGCGGTCCTGCCGGAAGCGGAAGATATCGATATCGAAATCCGCCCGGAAGACATTCGTATCGACACGATGCGTGCTTCGGGTGCAGGCGGCCAGCACGTCAACACCACCGACTCCGCCGTTCGCATCACCCATCTGCCGACGGGCCTGATCGTTACCAGCTCGGAGAAATCGCAGCATCAGAACCGCGCCAAGGCCATGCAGGTCCTGCGCTCGCGTCTCTACGACATCGAGCGCCAGAAAGTGGAGAGCGAACGTTCAGCCGACCGTAAGAGCCAGGTAGGTTCCGGCGACCGTTCCGAGCGCATCCGCACCTATAACTTCCCGCAGGGCCGCGTTACCGATCACCGCATCAACCTCACGCTCTACAAGCTGGACCGGATGATCGAAGGCGAGATCGATGAGCTGGTGGATGCGCTGATCGCCGACTATCAGGCGGGGCAGCTTGCACAGCTCGGCGAACAGCTTTGAGCACGGCCGCTGAAGCGAGTGTTGCGAGTGCTCTTGCCGCAGCCCGCAAAAGGCTGCAGGCGGCGGGGATCGCCGATCCGCTTCTCGATGCGCGGCTTTTGATTGCGGAGGTTGTCGGTTTTTCATTGACCGATTTCGTGATGAAACCTGATCATGCCGTTACGCCGGAAGAAAGCGCCCGTATCGCGGCCATAATCGAAAGGCGGGCGAATGGCGAGCCCGTACACCGCATTCTCGGCCACCGGGAATTTCATGGCCTCGACCTTCTTTTGTCTAAGGAGACGCTCGAGCCCCGGCCGGATACGGAGGTTCTTGTCGATACCCTGTTGCCGGCGCTGAAAAAAGCCGTTTCCGCCAAGGGCAGCGCCCGCATTCTGGATATGGGCACGGGGACCGGCGCGATCTGTCTGGCGCTGTTGAAGGAGTGCCCCGAAGCAACCGGTATCGGCAGCGATATTTCCGCCGATGCGCTCGAAACGGCGGTCCGGAATGCGGCCCGAAACGATCTCGGCGGGCGCTTCGAGGCCATCCGCAGCGACTGGTTTGAAAAAATCTCTGGCCGCTTTGACATAATTGTGTCGAATCCGCCTTATATAAGGAGTGATATCGTCGCAACGCTTGACCAGGAGGTTCGTATCCACGACCCGATGGCGGCGCTGGATGGAGGTCAGGACGGCCTTGCACCGTACCGCCTCATCGCTGCCGATGCAGGCCGCTTTCTTGTGGAAAACGGGATTGTCGGTGTGGAGATCGGTTTCGATCAAAGGCTTGATGTTTCCGCTATATTTGTTTCCCACGGCTTCTCTCTTCTGGACGCCGTGAAGGATTATGGCGGTAACGACAGAGTTTTGACCTTCCGGAGATAGTTGTTCGCGATATGTCTACGGATTTTTTGCAAGGATATTTTGCACAGCAAAAGAAAAGGCTTGGATTTCCGCGGGAAGCGGGATAGTTTGCGGCCACATGCCGGGTGGCTGAGGACGAACACAGATTCGTCAGGGTATGGGTCAGTCCCGAAGCGGGTTCTTTAAAGAGCCCTGAAAGGCTGGGCGTTTCCGGCATGTGAATCAGTAAACTTTGTTCGCAGGCGGCTCGGTGCAGCATTTGCGCAGCCGGTCGTCATACGCGAGGTCTTGCCCAAGGGTTATCTTCGGCAAGACGCGTGATGGAGCAATTTCAGGAAAAATTTCCAGCGGTTTTCCGCCCGGAATTGCATGAAAACAACCAGATTGTCAGCAAAACAGAATTCAGGTGAGCAATTGATGAGGCCAGGACAGCAAAACAAGCGCGGCCGGGGGCGTGGAAACAACAACAATAACAATGGTGGCGGTAACAACAACTTCAACCGCAAGGGCGGCAACCCGCTCACCAGGACTTACGACAGTTCCGGCCCCGATGTTAAAATCCGTGGCACAGCCCAGCACATAGCGGAAAAATACGCGGCTCTGGCGCGCGACGCGCAGAGTTCCGGCGACCGCGTGATCGCTGAGAACTATCTGCAGCACGCTGAACACTATAACCGCATCATCGCTTCGGCTCAGGCCCAGATGCAGGAACGTTTCCAGCGCGACGACCGCGGCGAGTACAATGCTGCCGATGGCGACGATATGGATGTGAACGACGGCGATGAAGGCGTCGTTGCACCGCAGCAGCAGGCCGAACAGGCCGAGCGCGCGCAGCAGCCGGAACGTCAGGAGCGTACCGAGCGGAACGAACAGCGTCGTGAGCGCCCGGACCGCCGCGAACGGCAGGAGCGTCAGCCGCGCCAGCCGCAGGTCGCCGCCGAACAGCAGCCCCCGGTATACGACGCCAGCCAGGCGCCGCAGCCCGTCATCGAAGGCACGCCCATGGAAGTCGCCGTCGAAGAAGAGCAGCAGCAGGCGGAAGCTCCGGCGGGCGAACGCGCACCGAAGGCACGCCGTGCAACCGGACCGCGCCAGCGCCGCCCGCGCCGCACCGCCGCTGCGGAAGGCGCCGAAGGCGAAGATGCGCCGGCCGGTGAAGAGGCGGCACCCGCCACGCTTGAGAACGCTGCCGAATAAGCAGCTTCTGCAAATTACTCTGCAATCGAAAAACTCCGGCTTGCCGGAGTTTTTTGTTTTTGGCGATTGGTGATGAACATTCCGCCAGCAATCGGCGTGGTTTCATGTGGCGAATTGATACCTGTCAAATCATGTGAAAATTTCCCGGACGGTGGATTTTCTCCCCTTTAAACCGATGAAAATGCCTCCCATATTCGTGCAGGACGGACGGAAGCCGCATTCGCCGGCAACCGACCATCAAGAGGCGGCGATCGTGAAATCCTATAAACACGGCTGTCGTAGCGGGGCTTGCCTTTTGAGGGAGCCTCAACCCTAACACCCGGAGCCGTGCCGAAAGCGGGCGGGCCGGTCTATGGAGGTTCGACTATGAATATTGAAAAATACTCCGAGCGCGTTCGCGGTTTTCTGCAATCGGCACAGACCTTTGCGCTGGCCGAAAACCATCAGCAGTTTTCGCCCGAACACGTTCTGAAAGTTCTGCTCGATGACGAGCAGGGCATGGCGGCATCGTTGATCGAGCGCGCCGGCGGCAACGCCAAGGAAGCGCGTCTTGCCAATGATGCGGCGCTTGCCAAATTGCCCAAGGTTTCCGGCGGCAATGGCGGCCTTTCGCTCACCGCGCCGCTCGCCAAAGTGTTCTCGACCGCGGAAGATCTCGCCAAGAAGGCCGGCGACAGTTTTGTCACTGTCGAGCGTCTGCTGCAGGCACTTGCGATTGAAAGCTCCGCCACCACCTCGGCTTCCCTGAAGAAGGCCGGCGCAACGGCGCAGGCGCTCAATCAGGTCATCAACGATATCCGCAAGGGCCGCACCGCCGATAGCGCCAATGCCGAACAGGGCTTCGATGCGCTGAAGAAATTCGCGCGCGACCTGACGGAAGAGGCTCGTGAAGGCAAGCTCGACCCGGTGATCGGCCGCGACGACGAAATCCGCCGCACCATCCAGGTGCTGTCACGCCGTACCAAGAACAATCCCGTGCTGATCGGTGAACCCGGCGTCGGTAAAACGGCGATTGCCGAAGGCCTTGCGTTGCGCATCGTCAATGGCGACGTGCCGGAAAGTCTGAAGGACAAGAAGTTGATGGCGCTCGATATGGGCGCGCTGATCGCCGGTGCGAAATATCGCGGTGAGTTCGAAGAACGTCTGAAGGCTGTGCTCAATGAAGTGCAGGCCGAAAATGGCGGGATCATCCTGTTCATCGATGAGATGCACACGCTGGTCGGTGCCGGCAAGGCCGATGGCGCGATGGATGCGTCCAATCTCCTGAAGCCCGCGCTTGCCCGTGGCGAGCTGCACTGTGTCGGCGCCACCACGCTCGACGAGTACCGCAAGCATGTGGAAAAGGACCCGGCCCTTGCCCGCCGTTTCCAGCCCGTTCTTGTGGACGAGCCGACCGTGGAAGACACGATCTCGATCCTGCGCGGCCTGAAGGAAAAATACGAACAGCATCACAAGGTCCGCATCTCGGATTCGGCCCTGGTTGCGGCTGCAACGCTTTCCAACCGCTATATCACCGACCGCTTCCTGCCCGACAAGGCAATCGACCTGATGGACGAAGCCGCTTCGCGTCTTCGCATGCAGGTGGATTCCAAGCCGGAAGAACTGGACGAACTGGATCGCCGCATCATTCAGCTCAAGATCGAGCGCGAAGCCCTGAAGCAGGAAACGGACCAGTCGTCCGCCGACCGCCTCAAGAAGCTCGAGGACGAGTTGGCCGATACGGAAGAAAAGGCGGATGCGCTGACGGCCCGCTGGCAGGCGGAAAAGCAGAAGCTCGGCCATGCCGCTGACCTCAAGAAGCGGCTGGACGAAGCCCGCAACGAATTGGCGATTGCCCAGCGCAATGGTCAGTTCCAGCGCGCCGGCGAGCTGACCTATGGCATCATTCCGGGTCTCGAAAAGGAACTGGCTGCGGCGGAAGCCCGCGATAGCAGCGGCGCCGGCTCGATGGTTCAGGAAGTGGTGACGGCGGACAATATCGCCCATGTCGTTTCCCGCTGGACCGGTATTCCTGTCGACAAGATGCTGGAAGGCCAGCGCGAAAAGCTGCTGCGCATGGAAGACGAGCTTGCCAAGTCCGTTGTCGGGCAAGGCGAGGCCGTTCAGGCGGTTTCCAAGGCGGTTCGCCGCTCGCGCGCCGGCCTTCAGGATCCCAACCGGCCGATCGGTTCGTTCATCTTCCTCGGCCCGACGGGTGTGGGCAAGACCGAGCTGACCAAGTCGCTCGCCCGCTTCCTGTTCGACGACGAAACCGCGATGGTTCGCCTCGATATGTCGGAATATATGGAGAAACACTCCGTTGCCCGGCTGATCGGTGCGCCTCCCGGCTATGTGGGTTACGAAGAGGGCGGGGCGCTCACGGAAGCGGTTCGCCGCCGGCCCTATCAGGTCGTGCTGTTCGACGAGATCGAGAAAGCGCATCCGGACGTGTTCAACGTCCTCTTGCAGGTGCTGGATGATGGCCGCCTCACGGATGGCCAGGGCCGCACCGTCGATTTCAAGAACACCATCATCATCATGACCTCGAACCTCGGTTCGGAATTCATGACGCAGATGGGCGACAATGACGATGTGGATTCGGTTCGCGATCTGGTTATGGAGCGGGTCCGGTCGCATTTCCGGCCGGAATTCCTCAACCGTATCGACGATATCATCCTCTTCCACCGCCTGCGGCGCGACGAAATGGGTGCGATTGTCGAAATCCAGCTGAAGCGCCTCATCTCGCTGCTCGGCGATCGCAAGATTTCGCTCGAACTGGATGAGGATGCCCGCAACTGGCTTGCCAATAAGGGTTACGATCCGGCTTACGGCGCGCGTCCGCTGAAACGGGTGATCCAGAAGGCAGTTCAGGACAGGCTTGCCGAAATGATCCTCGGCGGCGAAGTCCCGGATGGATCGCGGGTCAAGGTGACCTCGGGCACGGACCGGCTGCTGTTCAAGGTCAAGCCCGCCAAGGGTGAGGCCGAAGCTGAAACGGCCGATGCCGCATAAAATGAAAGGGCTCCGGAAACGGAGCCCTTTTTATATGATCGGACCCTTTTCACATGACCGGGCCCGTTTCATGCGCCCGGGATTGTCGTTCGGGGTTCTCCGCAGATCAGCGGCTCGCCACCTGATTGGGCTTTTCGTCAATATTCAGCAGATTGTCGATGCGCTTTCTCTCGTCGGAGAAACGCGCCAGCGCCTCGCCGGAAAGCGACTTGCCGCCCGGCAGGCGCACTTTCATCGCGTCCACCTTGGTGCCGTTGACGATCAGCTCGTAATGCAGATGCGCGCCGGTCGAAAGGCCGGTCGATCCCACGTAACCGATGACCTGGCCCTGCCGGACCTTTGCGCCTTCGGTGACACCCTTGGCGATGGCGCTCTGGTGGTTATAGGAAGAGACATAGCCATTGGCATGGCGGATCAGCGTCTGGTTGCCGTAACCGGAGGCCCATCCGGCCTTTTCGACGGTGCCGTTGCCCGTCGCGATGATCGGCGTGCCGCGGGCGGCGGCCCAGTCGGTGCCGGTATGCATGCGGCTGAATTTCAAAACCGGGTGACGGCGCATGCCGAAACCGGATGTCATGCGGCCGTTCGGAACCGGGTTGCGCAACAGGAACTGCCGGATGCTTTTGCCGTTCTCGTCGAAGTAATCGATGCTGTTGTCGTCCGGGTTCTGGAACCGGTAAAAACGTGTCTCGTTGTCGCCGAATTTGGCGTTGACGTAGAGCAGTTCCGACTTGTCTGTCGCCTTGCCATCCGCATCTTCCACGGAGAAGAAGGCTTCCAGCGTATCCGCCGGCTTGAGCTGCGCCTGAAAATCGACGCTGCTGGCCAGAAGCTTGATGAGCTGGGAAACCATGCCCTGGTTCATGCCGTAAGCCAGAGCCGCACGGTAGACCCCGTCATAAACGCTCGGCAGATCGCGTCCGGCGGCAGGCGCCGGGGTGCTGTCGAAGGCGGTCGCCACGGCATCGAGCTTCGGCGGTTCGCTGGCCTTGATGAAGCGCTTGCTGTCATCGATGGCCATGGTGACCATGTGCCGGCCCTTGCGGTAAAGGCTCACGCGCACGATGTCGCTTTTCTCGTCTTCCTGAATAATGCCGACGCGCAGCACATCGCCGCTTTCGACATTGTTCGACTGGATTTGCGGCGATAGCAGCCCGGCGATTTCCGACGACTGCGCCTTCGAATAGCCGGCGCCGAAGAGGGCGGCTTCGATGGTCTCTGTCTGGCGGGCAGGGATCACGTCGTCGGCATATTCCTTGACAGGCACCGAGGCGGACTGTGGGGTCGAGACCGACATGTTCTGTTCGACGACACGGGCGGCAAGGCCAGCGGTAATGTCGACATCGCCGTCATCATTATCGAAACGGCGTGGGTCGATGTAATAGAGCGCGGCCAGCTGCTCGTTGCCATCCGTCAGGATCGAACCGTTCGAGCGCACCGCCTCCTCGACCTCGTCGAAGCTCAATGAGCCGGCGAAGGCATATTTGGAGTGCTGGACGGGAAAAGCGACAGTCTTCAGGCTGACTTCGGATTCAACTTCGGAACCATAGATCGTTCCCGTCCGGCTAGGCGCGGGTGCCGATGCGTCCTTGTCCTCGTTGCTGGCAAAAATATTCAGGGGATCGAAGGCGGGATAGTCATCCTGCTTGGCGTAATTTGACGCCAGCGGAATCTTGACATGGGAGAAGGGGACCTTGCGGACCACTTCCTTGTCGCCTTCATTGATGACGGTGGAAACTTCCATGATCGACCGGTCGGAGGGCCGGGCCGCGATATTCGGTGCGACGAGGCGCGTTCCGCGACGTGCGGCTTCCGTGGCGTTGTTGCCCATATCCGCCTTTGCGAAGGCTTCGGCGGGAATGGCGAGCTGCTGGCGGCCGTCAAGAGCCGCGAAAAGAGCCACGCCCATCAATATGGAAGAGGTAATGCCGGTGAGAAACGTGCCGGAAAGCCATCGAAGCGAAATTTCGCGACGATCGGGTGCACGGCGCCCTTCCGCCAGAATTGGCGGTTCCGTGCCTAGCGACCGGATCACATTGCGATCCGCAGTCATACCAGCTGTGCCCCGTCGGTCATGCGCTCTCCAGAAACTTCAGGCGAAGGTGTGCAACTTTCAAAGCTGGGAGTCAAATCGGTCGACGCACCAGCGGGACATGTCGCAGCAGCCCATATAAGGACACGCGCAGGCATGTCTCGTATTAACGCTTCGTTGACGAAGCAATTAGCGAGGAAGGGGGCTAAAAGAAGGCGCGAGCCCTGCCTTGACGCCCGGCGGCCTGTTCTCCTGTGCAAAACCAGGAGTGTGGTTGCGTCTTTTTATGCCGATAAGCTCATGAAAACGAAATTCCCTTTTACAATCAGGT
>NZ_JAVAYA010000017.1:0-121957 GCF_041954855.1 Agrobacterium sp. LR_9 | reverse complement strand
CTCATATCCTGAAGAGAGTGGTAGCCTTCCATGATATGGAAGGTGTCTAGGATGGCGTAGAGCTCCTCGTCGGTGTCGAGGTTGAGATGCTTGCGCCAGAGTGCACGGACCGCTCCCATCTCGCTTTTCTCGGTTTTTCCGACCGCAAGCTTATCGGTGTCCAGAGCCTTGTCGGCTGTCCTAAGAAGTTTGGACAAGGGATCGTCGTCTCGCACCCGGTCAGTCGTCACGAGCGTGAACGTCGAGTTCGGCGGCGCCTTCTCAACCGCTTCTTTCAGGCGTTGCAAAATCGAAAACGCCGTTGCGCCGATGAACTCCGGATTGACCAAATCTTCGTAGCCGAACCGACCCGCCTGATTGACGTGGAACTTCACCTGGTGGTGGGCAGTCTCCACCCTAAATGAACGGCGTCCAGCTTGGCCCGGGCTGTACCGCACGACGACATCATCGAAGCCCTTTGGGCCATCGGTCTCGTACGAGACCTCGATGACATGCGGGGTCTCCGGATTGCGAAGGCCTGAAGCATGTATCCAGAAGAACCGAGCCTGATAGTCGTGCCCGTCCCAATTTGCAATCACTGCGTCTGCCATACTCGAACACCGCGCCTGTTTAGTTGATTCCTGTTTTGTTCCCTAAGGAATTTTCCGGACACCTTTCAGCACCCGGAAACAGTAGAATGTGGTTTGGCCAGTTTTAGCTTCCAAAATGGCCAGATCTAACGCCTTTTGGTCAATACTTAGATCGGTTTCCCATCAGATATCCAGATTATCAGCGAATGCCGCCCGTTCCTGAATGAAACGGAAGCGGGCATCGGCCTTGGTGCCCATCAGGTTGTCGACGGCCTCGCGGGTGCCTTCGAAATCCACGTCGTCGATCTCGACGCGCAGCAGGGTGCGCTTTTCGGGATCCATGGTGGTTTCCTTCAGCTGCTGGGCCATCATCTCGCCGAGGCCTTTGAAGCGGCCGATTTCGACCTTCTTGCCCTTGAAGACGGTTTCCATCAGCTCGGCGCGGTGGGCGTCGTCGCGGGCATAGGCGCTCTTGGCGCCCTGGCGAATGACGTAGAGTGGCGGCACTGCCAGATAGAGGTGATTGCCGCGAATGAGTTCCGGCATTTCCTGATAGAAGAAGGTGATGAGCAGCGAGGCGATATGGGCACCGTCGACGTCGGCATCGGTCATGATGATGATGCGCTCATAACGCAGGTCCTCTTCGCGGTACTTGGTGCGCGTGCCGCAGCCGAGCGCCTGGATGAGATCGGCGATCTGCTGGTTGGCGGAGAGTTTTTCGCGGCTGGCGCTGCCGACGTTCAGGATTTTGCCGCGCAGCGGCAGGATGGCCTGGTTGGCGCGGTTGCGCGCCTGCTTGGCCGAGCCGCCGGCCGAGTCGCCCTCGACGATGAAAAGCTCAGCCCCTTCTGCGGTGTTCTGGGCGCAATCCGCCAGCTTGCCGGGCAGGCGCAGCTTGCGCACGGCGGTCTTGCGGTTGACTTCCTTTTCCTTGCGGCGGCGCAGGCGCTCTTCGGCGCGCTCGATCACCCAGTCGAGCAGCTTCGCCGCTTCGCCCGGATTGCCGGCGAGATAATGGTCGAAGGGATCGCGCAGCGCGTTTTCGACGATGCGCTGGGCCTCGACGGTTGCGAGCTTGTCCTTGGTCTGGCCGACGAATTCCGGCTCGCGGATGAAGACGGAGAGCATGCCGGCGGCGGAGATCATCACGTCATCGGTGGTGATGTCCTTGGCGCGCTTGTTCTGCGTCAGGTCCGCATAATTCTTCAGGCCCTTGGTGAGCGCGATGCGCAGGCCGGCCTCATGCGTGCCGCCTTCGGGCGTCGGAATGGTGTTGCAATAGGAATGAATCTGCGTATCGCCGCCATACCAGGTGACGGCCCATTCCAGCGCGCCGTGGCCGCCGGTCTTTTCCGTGCGGCCGGAGAAAATCTCGCGGGTGACGGTGAATTCCTTGCCGAGCGTGGCGGCAAGATAATCCTTCAGGCCGCCTGGGAAATGGAACACGGCCTTTTCGGGGATTTCACCGCCGGCCGGCACCATGCCGGGATCACAGCTCCAGCGGATTTCAACGCCGCCGAAGAGATAGGCCTTGGACCGGGCCATGCGGAAGATGCGGGCCGGTTCGAATTTCGCGTGGTCGCCGAAGATCTGCGGATCAGGATGGAAACGCACGCGGGTACCGCGGCGATTGTGCACGTCGCCCAGCTCTTCCAGCGGACCGATCGGCAGGCCGCGCGAGAAACGCTGGCGGTAAAGCTTGCGGTTACGGGCCACTTCCACTTCGAGAAGATCGGACAGCGCATTGACCACGGAAACACCGACGCCGTGCAGGCCGCCCGATGTCTCATAGGCCTTGCCATCGAACTTGCCGCCGGCATGCAGCTTGGTCATGATGACTTCGAGCGTCGATTTGCCTGGCACCTGCGGGTGGTTTTCCACCGGAATGCCGCGGCCATTGTCGGTGACCGTCAGGAAACCTTCGGCGTCGAGGTGAACCTCGATGAAATTGGCGTGGCCGGCGACGGCCTCGTCCATGGAGTTGTCGATGACTTCGGCAAAGAGATGGTGCAGCGCCTTCTCATCGGTGCCGCCAATATACATGCCGGGACGCATGCGCACCGGCTCCAGCCCTTCGAGCACGCGGATCGAGGACGCGCCGTAGTCGTCACCGGATGGTGATGCGGGGGCGGGCGGCGTGACGGCCGCAACGGCTGCGGGTTTCGGCTGCACATTCGCGTTGGCGGCCGCGGTCACCGGCGTCTTTGCGGCGTCCTCGTTCGTTTCCGTATCGCTGTTTCGTGCTGCCGGAAGACCGGAGAAGAGATCGTTGCTGTCGTCCATCATGTCCAAAGTTCAAAAGCGTGTGTCAGAATTTCGCCATGCGAATCATTATGCCAATAGCGTCAATCATAACGCCAAACGCGGTTCCCGTCCGATTGAACCGGGGTTCGCCTGGGCGAGCGCTGCGCATCCTATGCCACGATTGTGTCAGGGTTTCGCAACAGGAGGATTGCGCTGCCGGCCTTGCGATGGCAAGTCTCGCAGCCACGAATGAACGGTTAGCCAAGGCATGTCCACAGCTCATTTCACGTTTTGTACTCTTTTCAGCCTGACTGTGGCGGCCATGCCCGTCGCAGCCTCTGCCGCCGAGGGCCCGCTGCGGCCGTTCAAGGATGAGCTGTTTTCCGCCCAGACGGTGCTTTCCACCGCCGATGGCGGCGCTTCAGAAGTCATCGACTATCAGGAGATGCGCGATATCAATGGCCGCGACGAGGTGCCGGAGCGGCGGGTGAAACGGCAATATGTCGATATGACGCCGAAGAAGGCGCAGGCGCTGGAAACAATGTCCGTCGAGGGCAGGGCGCTTGAGGTCGGCCGCGTCGGGCCGGCAAGCGGGCAGGCCTTCACGGTCATCTTCATTCATGGGCGCGGCGGCGACCGGCGGCTCGGCATGAACGACTATACGTTCGGCGGCAATTTCAACCGGCTGAAAAACCTCGCTGTGGCCAATGGCGGCACCTATTATGTGCCGAGCGTGCGCTCCTTCGATGAAAACGGCGTTGCCGATGTTGCGGCGCTGATTGCCGATGCGGCCAAAAAATCGGGCGGCAAGCCTGTCATTTTGGCCTGTGCCTCCATGGGCAGTTTCATCTGCTACGGTATCAGCCGTGACAAGGCTGCCGTCGCCAATCTCAAGGGCATGGCGATCCTCGGCGGTGCGGTCGATCCGGATTTTCCGAAAAGCGCCTTTGCCAGGGCGAAGAAGCCGGTCTGGTTCACCCATGGCAGCGCCGACAAGGTCTATTCGGCCGATCAGCAGGCGACGATCTTCCGTTCCTTGCTGAAGGCCGGCGAGCCGGCGCGGTTCACGCGGTATGAGAGTGGCAGCCACGGCACACCGGTGCGCATGACCGACTGGCGGGCGGTTTTGAACTGGATTTTGAGCCGCTGAGGCTCCGATTTGGGTCAGCAACGGCAAATTTTTAGAAATTGCCCGTCGTTTTGAACCTTCGGGCCGCTTTTTTGTACCATTTATTGCCCGGGCCGTTTAAAGGAATATCCCGGGATTTCCGGCAGTGTTTCTGTCGCGATTATGGGCCGTGATACGACTGAGGGAAGGGGCGCCGCCACAGGCGGCCTCAAGACAAAGGGAATGGGATACGCATGACGCCGAATGTTCGACCGCTTGTTGCCGGAAACTGGAAGATGAACGGCACCCGTGCCTCGCTCGATCAGATCAAGGCCATGGCAGAGGGCGTCAAGGGCCCACTGTCTGAAAAGGTGGATGCGCTGATCTGCCCGCCCTCGACATTGCTCTACGTGGCAACGGCGCTGTGCGATGACAGCCCGCTGATGATCGGCGCGCAGGATTGCCACCAGAACGCCTCCGGCGCGCACACCGGCGATATTTCCGCCGAGATGATCGCCGACTGCTTCGGCACCCATGTCATCGTCGGCCATTCCGAGCGCCGTACCGACCATGCAGAGACGGATCATCTGGTGCGCGCCAAGGCCGTGGCCGCCCATCAGGCCGATCTCATCGCCATCGTCTGCATTGGCGAGACCGCGGATGAGCGCAAGGCGGGCCAGACGCTCGACATCCTCAAGCGCCAGCTCGCCGGCTCCCTGCCGGATGAGGCGACGGCCGAAAATACCGTCATCGCCTATGAGCCCGTCTGGGCGATCGGCACGGGTCTGACACCCACCGTGGACGATGTGCGCGAGGCCCATGCCTTCATGCGCGACGAACTCGTCAAGCGCTTCGGCGACGCCGGCAAGACAATGCGCATCCTCTATGGCGGCTCGGTGAAGCCCGCCAATGCGCTGGAACTGATGGGCGTCGAGAACGTGGATGGCGCGCTGATCGGCGGCGCGAGCTTGAAAGCTTCAGACTTCCTGTCCATCTATGCGGCATACGAGCAACTGACGGCCTGAGACAGGTTTTCCTGTTACAGATGGCGGGAAAGGGGCTTGGAATAAGCCTTCGCCTCATGTAAAGAGCCGCGAAACCTTCTTTGTAGTGCTCCGCGCGGGGCATGGAATGGATTGTCATGCAGACCGTTTTGATTGTTATTCACCTCATGATCGTGCTGGCGCTTGTCGGCGTGGTCCTGATCCAGCGTTCCGAAGGCGGCGGCCTCGGTATCGGCGGCGGTTCGGGCTTCATGTCCGCGCGCGGAACGGCCAATGCGCTGACGCGCACCACGGCGATCCTTGCCGCGTTGTTCTTCGCGACCTCGCTCGGCCTCGGTCTCCTGACGCGCTATGAATCGCGCCCGACCGATATTCTGAACCGTATTCCGGCCACGCAGGGCCAGGGTAACGGCATTCTCGATACGCTCGGCCCGGCGACGACGCCGTCGACGCCCGCTCCGGCTGAAAATGGCGTTCCGACCAATGGTGCAGCCGCGCCGGCTCAGACGACCCCGGCTCCGGCCGCTTCCGGCACGGCCGCTCCGGCCCCGGCTCAGCCCGCCGATCCGAACGCAGTTCCGACCGGTCAATAAGCCCGGTTTTGATTTAACGCTCCGGCAGGCCAAAAGCCTGCCGGTTTTCTTTTGTTCGCATTCCGGCCTGTGACCCATCGCAAATTCGTCAACAGCGAATTTTCGAAAGCATGAAATTTGGGCTGGCGGAATCAGAGGTAAAAAGGTATCCGGTGAATCCCATGGCGCGATATGTATTCATCACAGGCGGCGTGGTCTCCTCTCTAGGCAAGGGCATCGCTGCGGCAGCACTCGGAGCTTTGTTGCAATCCCGTGGTTATCGGGTGCGGCTTCGTAAACTCGACCCCTATCTGAACGTCGATCCCGGCACCATGAGCCCGACACAGCACGGCGAAGTGTTCGTGACGGATGACGGTGCCGAGACGGATCTCGACCTTGGTCACTACGAGCGCTTCACGGGGCGTTCGGCAACCAAGACCGACAACATCACCACCGGTCGCATCTACAAGAACATCATCGACAAGGAACGGCGTGGCGACTATCTCGGCGCAACCGTTCAGGTCATTCCGCATGTCACCAACGAGATCAAGGATTTCGTGATCGAGGGCAATGACGATTACGACTTCGTCATCTGCGAGATCGGTGGCACGGTGGGTGACATCGAGGCGATGCCGTTCATGGAAGCGATCCGTCAGCTCGGCAACGACCTGCCGCGCGGCACGGCGATCTATCTTCACCTGACGCTGATGCCTTACATTCCGGCAGCTGGCGAATTGAAGACGAAGCCGACCCAGCATTCCGTCAAGGAACTGCAGGCACTCGGCATTCATCCCGACATCCTGCTGGTGCGCGCCGACCGGGAAATCCCGGAAGCCGAACGCCGCAAGCTTTCGCTGTTCTGCAACGTGCGTCCTTCCGCCGTCATCCAGGCGCTGGATGTGGCGAATATCTATGACGTTCCGATTGCCTACCACAAGGAAGGCCTCGATTCGGAAGTGCTGGCCGCTTTCGGAATCGAGCCGGCGCCGAAGCCGCGTCTGGAGCCCTGGGAAGAGGTCTGCAACCGCATTCGCACGCCGGAAGGCGAAGTGACGATTGCGATTGTTGGCAAATATACCGGCCTCAAGGATGCCTATAAGTCGCTCATCGAGGCGCTGCATCACGGTGGTTTTGCCAACCGCGTCAAGGTCAAGCTCGAGTGGATCGAGTCGGAAGTCTTCGAAAAGGAAGACCCGACGCCCTATCTCGAAAAGGTCAACGGCATTCTGGTGCCGGGCGGCTTCGGCGAGCGCGGTTCGGAAGGCAAGATCATGGCGGCGCAGTTCGCGCGTGAGCGCAACGTGCCCTATTTCGGCATCTGCTTCGGCATGCAGATGGCGGTCGTGGAAGCGGCCCGTCACCTTGCCGGCATCGAAAATGCCTCCTCCACCGAATTCGGTCCGACGTCCGAGCCGGTCGTCGGCCTGATGACCGAATGGGTCAAGGGCAACGAGCTGGAGAAGCGTTCCTCCAAGGGCGATCTCGGCGGCACCATGCGTCTCGGCGCCTACAAGGCGGCGCTGAAGAAAGACACCAAGATCGCCGAAATCTACGGCACCACGGATATTTCCGAGCGCCACCGTCACCGCTATGAGGTGAATGTGGATTACAAGGACCGGCTGGAAGAATGCGGCCTGGTCTTCTCGGGTATGTCTCCGGATGGTGTCCTGCCGGAAACGGTGGAATATCCCGATCACCCGTGGTTCATCGGCGTGCAATACCACCCGGAACTGAAGAGCCGCCCGCTCGACCCGCATCCGCTGTTCGCCAGCTTCATCGAAGCGGCGGTGGAGCAGAGCCGGCTGGTTTGACGGTTTGAAGGATTATGAGGAGGGTCGCGAAAGCGGCCCTTTTTTGTTTATGCGAATGGCTTTCTTCCGTCATGCCGGACTAGATCCGGCATCCAGCCACGGCGCGTCTGCGCCGTGAACGAGTCTAAAGCGATCAAGGACTTGATCGCGCTGGACCCCGGATCTAGTCCGGGGTGACGGAGTGTGGATGCGATAGCCGCGACAAACATGGCATTTCGAGATGGGGCGTCGATCATTTAAGTCCGACCCGCTAACTTCAAACAAAAAAAACGGGCCCGAAGGCCCGTTCCGCATTCCACCAAAATTCAACAGGCTTACTTCGGCCCGATCATGTTCTCCGGGCGCACATACTGGTCGAACTCCTCGTTGGTGAGGTATCCGCCGCCGACGGCCTCGTCGCGCAGGGTTGTGCCGTTCTTGTGCGCAGTCTTGGCGATCTTGGCGCAAATGTCGTAGCCGAGTTTGCTGTTGAGCGCCGTCACCAGCATCAGCGAGTTCTCGACGCCCTTTTTGATATTGTCTTCGCGGGCCTCGATACCGACGACGCAATTGTCGGTGAAGGAGACGGCCGCGTCGCCCAGAAGCTGGACCGACTGCAGGAAGTTGTAGGCCATCATCGGGTTATAGACGTTGAGCTCGAAATGGCCCTGCGAACCGGCAAACGACAGTGCCGCATTGTTGCCGAAGATGTGGGCGCACACCTGCGTCAGCGCTTCCGACTGGGTGGGGTTGACCTTGCCGGGCATGATCGACGAGCCGGGTTCGTTTTCCGGCAGCGACAATTCGCCGAGACCGGCGCGCGGCCCGGAGCCGAGGAAGCGGATGTCGTTGGCGATCTTGAAGAGTGCAGCCGCAGCCGCATTGATCGCGCCATGGGAGAAGACCATGGAATCGTGCGAGGCGAGCGCCTCGAACTTGTTCGGCGCGGTCACGAAGGGCAGGCCGGTGATCTTGGAGATTTCCTCGGCGACCTTTTCGGCAAAGCCGATGGGAGCGTTGAGGCCCGTGCCGACGGCCGTGCCGCCCTGGGCGAGCTTGGAGAGCGCGGGCAGGGTGGTTTCGATATTGGCGATGGCGGAGGCGACCTGCGCGGCATAACCGGAGAATTCCTGGCCGAGCGTCAGCGGCGTTGCATCCTGCGTGTGGGTGCGGCCGATTTTGATGATCTTTTCGAACTGCTTGACCTTGGCTTCCAGCGCCTTGTGCAGGTGCTTGAGGCTCGGCAGCAGGTGATGAACGATCTCTTCCACGCAGGCGATGTGCATCGCCGTCGGGTAGGTGTCGTTCGAGGACTGGCTCATATTGACGTGGTCATTGGGGTGGACGGGCTTCTTGGTGCCCATTTCGCCGCCGAGCATCTCGATTGCGCGGTTGGAAATCACCTCATTGGCGTTCATGTTGGACTGGGTGCCGGAGCCGGTCTGCCAGACGACGAGCGGGAAATGCTCGGTCAGCTTGCCGTCGATGACTTCCTGCGCGGCGGCGATGATGGCCTCGCCGACCTTGGGGTCGAGGCCTGCCAGCGCCATGTTGGCGCGGGCGGCTGCCTGCTTGACGATGCCCAGCGCACGAACGACAGAGGCGGGCTGCTTTTCCCAGCCGATCTTGAAGTTGCCGAGCGAGCGCTGCGCCTGCGCGCCCCAATAGCGATCGGCCTGAACTTCAATGGGTCCAAATGTATCGGTTTCCGTCCGTGTGGCTGTCATCAATCTTGCCTTTTTACTCGTTTTCCTCCGCCAAAACGGCGCCTTCGCCCGCCTTGCGCGGCCGATATATAGAATCATCGCGCCGGCAATGAAAGCGCTGCAATGCAGCGGAGGCAGATATTTCCCGCCGCGCAAAAGCGATTTCGCCTTAAGGCGCGGTGCAGGGTGAAAAAGGCGCCAGCGTGTCATTTTTACTACGACGCGAAATGGCCGGAAAACCGGGCTTTCCGGGGCGCCCGGAAGGTGTGGCGGGGCAGGGCAAAGTGAATGAAATAAATGGAAATTTAACCATTCTCGCCAATTCTGGAAATTACGTTTTTACGGCTTTGGCTGTATCATAAGGTTCATTTCGGCACGGTTGTGGGCCTTTTCACGTTTTCTTTTCAACGGGCCGTCGATCGGCTAGACAGGCATGAAACTGATGCCCGCTTTCGCTGGCGGTGCTGGGTGCTACGAGGATCAAATTGCAAGTCACATCTGGAAAAACATCGGCAGCACTGGTGCTGGCTCTCGGTCTTTCCGTTTCCACCGCTCTTCCCGGCAGCGCCGGTGCGGTAACGCTGATGGACCTCCTGCGCGGCGGCCCTGGCAAGATCGCGCGCGATCGCGGTGAGTTGCCGCCGGCCGGCATCGTCACCTCGCCCTCCGGATCGAGTGCCGGCCAAAGTGCCGATGCTTCCGATCCCGAGCCGCTGCCGCGTGTTTCCGGCCCGCGTTATTACGACTACAAGGCGGATACGGCCCGTGCGGTGAACACGGCGAATTTCGGTGAAGGCCTTGCCAATCTGAAATTCAGCGCCACCCCCGAGATCGCCAAGGCGCTGGAAACCTATTACGGCGCAGGCGGCAAGACGCTCTGGGTTTCGGAAGGCGAGCTGACCGCGCGCGCCAGTGCTGTCATCGCCTTTCTCGAGACGGTCGGAGAAAGCGGCCTCGATCCAGCCGATTACAGCATTTCGCCACCGGCAAAGGATGTGACGGCCAGCATCAGCAACACTTCCGGTGCGGCTGCGACCGATACGCCGGTGGAGACGGCCTCGGCGCCCGTGTCCGACGCCTATCAGCGGGCACAGATGCAGTTCGAACTGGCCCTTTCCGCCAAGGTTCTCGCCTATGTGCAGGATACGGCCCGTGGCCGTGTCGATCCGAACCGGCTCTCCGGCTATCACGATTTCAAGCGCAAGACGGTGAACCTCGCACCGGTGCTGAAGCTTGCGGGCCTGAGCCCCGATGTCGCCGCCTATCTGCGCAGCCGTGAACCGTCGAGCGCCGAATATCTGGCGCTGAAGGCGGAGCTTGCCCGCCTGCGCGGTGAGGGCGATGCGGCGCATGTCGTCCGCGTTCCCGCCGATCTGGTGCTGAAGCCCGGCAACAGCAGCGCTGATATGGCCAATGTCGTCAAGGCTATCGAACATCGCGCATCGCCCGCCTTCAAGGCGGAGCATGCGGCGATCATTTCTGGTTATCAGCAGACGCCGGATTATACGCCCGATCTCGTCGATCTGGTGAAGGCGTTCCAGAGCGAGAACGGTCTGAAGCCCGACGGCGTCATCGGCCGCGCCACCGTGCGCGCCATGGTCGGCGAAAGCAATGACGCGAAGATCGCCAAGGTGCAGGTGGCGATGGAGCAGGTGCGCTGGCTGCCGGCCGATCTCGGCCAGCGTTATGTCTTCATCAACCAGCCCGCTTTCATGGCCTATTATCACAATGATGGCGTGGAACAGTTCGGCATGAAGGTGGTCGTCGGCTCCAAGGCCAACCAGACCTATTTCTTCCAGGACGAAATTCAGACCGTGGAGTTCAACCCCTATTGGGGCGTGCCGCAGTCGATCATCGTCAACGAAATGCTGCCGAAGCTGCGCCGCGATCCGTCCTATCTCGACCGGCTGGGCTACGAAGTGCAGGTGGGCGGTCGTGCCGTTTCCTCCACCAGCGTCAACTGGTATGGCTCTACCAATGCCGTTTCCGTGCGCCAGCCGCCGAGCAGCGACAATGCGCTGGGCGACCTGAAAATCCTGTTCCCCAATGCGCATGCCATCTACATGCATGACACGCCTGCCAAGAGCTTTTTCAACCGCGACATGCGGGCGCTGAGCCACGGCTGTATCCGTCTGGTCGATCCGCGCCGCATGGCCGCCGCGGTTCTCGGCACCAGCGTCGACAAGGTCGGCGAGCAGATCGCATCCGGCAAGAACCGCGCCGTGCAGGTGCCGGAGAAGGTTCCGGTCTACGTGGCCTATTTCACCGCCTGGCCGGACAAGGACGGCAAGGTGCAGTTCTTCGACGATGTGTATGACCGCGACAGCTATGTGCAGAAGGCGTTCGCCGTGACGACGAAGGCGCGTGCCGCTTCGATCTGATCAGGATTGCATCAAGAGAAAAAGCGCCGGAGACGGCGCTTTTTTGTTTGAAGGAAAGGCCTGCCCAATTTGTTTGGTGCTGGAGTCCGCCTGCTACATTTGGCGTCAACGGCAACACCGTACTCCGTCACCCCGGACTTGATCCGGGGTCCAGCGCGATCAAGTCCTTGATCGCGAAAGAGTCTTCTCACGACGCAGACGCGTCGTGGCTGGATGCCGGATCTAGTCCGGCATGACGGAAGAGAGGTTGTTCAGCTCTCATTGACGTCGGAATCGCCGTTCCCTGGCGCTTTACTTGTCTGGTCCAGCCTCTCAGGCCGCCGCTGCACCCTTCGCAACCAGCTCTTCGAAGAGCGCCGGCGTCAGCGCAGTGAAATCGTCGATCACGACATCCGGTTCGAGTTCAACCATTGGCACATCCGAATAACCGAAAGTGACGCCAATCGACGGCACGGCGGCGTTCTTTGCCGCGAGAATGTCGTTGATGCTGTCGCCGACCATGATGGAGCGCTGGACGTCGCCGCCGGCCTTTTCGATGGTGCCGAGAATATGGCGGGCATCCGGCTTGCGGAATTCGAACGTATCGCCGCAGGTGATGGCGGCGAAATATCGCGTCAGCCCCAGTTTTTCGAGCAGCGGCACAGCGAGGATTTCGGTCTTGTTGGTGCAGACGGCAAGCGTGATGCCGGCTTCCGAGAGCGCATCCAGCGTGTTGACGATGCCGGGATAGGGGCGGCTTTCACCCGGCATTTCGGCGCGGTAATGGGTGATGAAGCGCTCATAGAGCGGCTCGATTTCGGCTTCCGGCAGTTCCCTCTCGCGAAGCGCGAAGGCGCGCTTGATCATGACCCGCGCGCCCTGGCCGACGAGGTGGGTCAGGTCGTCATAGGTGACGGGAGCAAGCCCGGCTGCGGCAATGGTGTGGTTGAGGCTCGAGACCAGATCGGCGGCGGTATCGACCAGCGTGCCGTCGAGATCGAAAATGGCGAGCGGGGAGAGCGGGCGGGATGTCACGGGAACTGGCCTCTCGGGAATGCGTGTAACTGATGTATCGGTGCTTTCATTCCCGCCAAGCCTAGGCAAACGGGCCTGTCTTTGCAACCGCGTCACAACGTTCTGTTCGTTGCCTTGAAAAAGGCTTTCGTTTGGCTTTCGACCCGTGTAAACAGCACGGCGACGACAAAGTTACCGGAGTTTCAGGCACATGGATGCCCGCCAGATGAAGATCAAGGCCGCCGAGGCCGCATTGTCCCACGTACAGGATGGGATGAGGCTCGGTATCGGCACGGGTTCGACGGCCGAGGAATTCGTCAGGCTTCTGGCCGAAAAGGTCGCCGCCGGTCTGAAAGTCGAGGGGGTGCCGACATCCGAGCGCACAGCGCGCCTGTGCGTCGAGCTTGGCGTGCCGCTGAAATCGCTGGATGAATTGCCGGAACTGGATTTGACCATCGACGGTGCGGATGAGGTCGATCATGCGCTGCGTCTCGTCAAGGGCGGCGGCGGCGCGCTGCTGCGCGAAAAGATCGTTGCGGCGGCATCCGCCCGCATGATCGTGATCGCCGACCAGAGCAAGGTGGTGGAGACGCTGGGCGCCTTTCCGCTGCCCATCGAAATCAACCCGTTCGGCCAGGTGGCGACGCGTATCGCCATCGAAAAACTGGCGTCGCGTTCCGGGCTTTCCGGCGCGCTGACGATGCGTTCGTCGGGCGACGGCGCCTTCATGACCGATGGCGGACACCTTATCCTCGACGCATCTTTTAGCCGTATTCCTGATGCAGAAGCGCTAGCACGCGAGCTGAACACGATTCCCGGTGTCGTCGAGCACGGACTTTTCATAAATTTGGCATCGCTTGCCATTATCGCGGGTCCTGAAGGCGCCCGCGTGATGCAGGCAGTATAACAGGAGCGAGATTTTCATGGTCAAACTAGCGGGACTGGGCAAAGCTGCCGCTGCTTCGATCCTCATTTCCGGCATCGTGTTCGGTACTGCCGCACGCGCTCAGGAAATTTCGGAAGCGCATATCGCTGCCGCACGGCAGGCGATCACCTCTCTTGGCGTTACCGACCGTTTCGACGACATTCTGCCGGGTCTGGCGGAGCGTCTGAAGGCCGAACTCATTCAGGCTTCGCCGAACGTTCAGGACGCGATCACCGAGACTGTTGACGCGAAGGCTCTTGAGCTTGCGCCGCGCCGCGCCGATCTGGAGCGCGAAGCAGCGCTCACCTATGCGCGCGCCTTCACCGTCGAAGAGCTGAACGCCATTTCCACCTTCTACAGCAGCGAAGCCGGCAAGAAGCTTCTGAAGGACGGCCCGATCGCCACGCGCGAACTGATGAAGGCCGCCGACATCTGGGCAGCCGGCATCAACCGCGACCTCAACGCTTCCAGCATGTCGGAACTGCAGAAGGTTGCCGGCGCCGATCTGAAGCCGCTTCCGGCCGATCAGAACGCCACGGGCGGTGCTCCGGCGGCTCCCAAGCCCTGATTGAATGAACAGACAGTTCAGAAATATTCAAAGCCCGGCCGCAAGACCGGGCTTTTCATTTGTGCGTCGCAGCACCTATATGTGCCGTGAATGCGCCGCCGCCCGTCTCGAGGCTGAGGACGGCGGTTTTGATCAGGGGTTTTGACTATGACAGCTTATGACTACGATCTTTTCGTCATCGGTGGCGGTTCCGGCGGCGTGCGCAGCGGCCGCGTGGCGGCCTCGCTCGGCAAGCGCGTCGCAATCGCCGAGGAATACCGCTATGGCGGAACCTGCGTCATCCGCGGCTGCGTGCCGAAGAAGCTGTTCGTCTACGCCTCGCAATTCCCTGAGCATTTCGAGGATTCGGAAGGATTCGGCTGGAGCGTCGGCGAGCGCAGCTTCGACTGGAAGAAGCTCATCGCGGCCAAGGACAAGGAAATCACCCGTCTCGAAGGGCTCTACCGCAAGGGACTGGAAAACGCCAAGGCCGATATTTTCGACAGCCGGGCGGAACTGGTCGACGCCCATACCGTGAAGCTGACGAAAACCGGCGAGACCTTCACCGCCGAGCGCATCGTGATTGCCGTCGGCGGCACGCCGAACGAGCACAAGGCGCTGCCCGGCCATGAGCTGACGATCTCGTCCAACGAGGCTTTCGACCTGGAAGAGCTGCCGAAATCGATCCTGATCGCCGGCGGCGGTTATATTGCGGTCGAATTCGCCAATATCTTCCATGGGCTCGGCGTCGAAACGACCCTGATCTATCGCGGCAAGGAAATCCTGTCGCGCTTCGATCAGGACATGCGCAGGGGCCTGCATGAAGCGATGGAGGCCAAGGGCATCCGCATCCTTCTGGAAGATATCATCGAGGAAGTCAGCAAGGATGGCGCCGGCGGTTTCGTGGCACGCACCAAGCAGGGTGCCTCGCTGCATGTGGGCCTGGTCATGCTGGCGCTTGGTCGCGATCCGAATACCAAGGGCCTGGGGCTGGAAAATGCCGGTGTGAAGGTGGATGCGCGCGGTGCGATCATCGTCGACGATTATTCGCGCACGAATGTGCCGAATATCTTCGCGCTGGGCGACGTCACCGATCGGGTACAGCTGACGCCGGTGGCAATCCATGAGGCCATGTGCTTCATCGAAACCGAATACAAGAACAACCCGACCAAGCCGGATCACGAGCTGATCGCGACGGCGGTGTTCTCGCAGCCGGAAATTGGCACCGTCGGCCTTTCGGAAGAGGAAGCCGGCAAGAAATATCCGGAACTGGAAGTCTATCGCGCCCAGTTCCGGCCGATGAAGGCGACGCTTTCCGGCCGTCAGGAAAAGACGATCATGAAGCTGATCGTCAATGCCGCCGACCGCAAGGTTGTTGGCGTCCATATTCTCGGCCATGAGGCGGGCGAGATGGCGCAGCTTCTCGGCATCACGCTGAAAGCCGGCTGTACCAAGGATGATTTCGACCGCACGATGGCGGTTCATCCCACAGCCGCCGAAGAGCTGGTGACGATGTATTCGCCGAGCTATCGCGTCGTGCATGGCGAGCGTGTGTAACGCCGGTACGGGCGTCATATAATCGCCGCCCACATCAGCCTGCCGCCCTTCGAGAGCGAAGTTTTCGAATGGCGGCGGGGTTGTTAAATCGTTTGAATTGACTTTTGTGCGTCTGGAGCGCTCAAAACGGGCAGAATGAGCCGGATGGCTCGGGGATCGGCTATGCAAAGCCGATGCTTGGAGCTATAAGCCGCTCAATTTTTCGAGGCGGCCGCGCGACGTCGCGTGGGCGAGAAAAGGGTGAGAACATGGCACAGAATTGGACCCCCGGCAGCTGGCGGCAGAAACCGATCCAGCAGGTTCCCGAATATCCGGATGCGGCAGCACTTGCGGCAACGGAAGCCACGCTTGCGACCTATCCGCCTCTGGTCTTTGCCGGCGAAGCCCGCCGCCTGAAGAAGCAGCTCGCCAATGTGGCTGAAGGCAACGCCTTCCTGCTGCAGGGCGGGGATTGCGCCGAAAGCTTCCTCGAGCATGGCGCGGACAACATCCGCGACTTCTTCCGTGCCTTCCTGCAGATGGCCGTCGTGCTGACCTATGGCGCGCAGCTGCCCGTCGTAAAGGTCGGCCGCATTGCCGGTCAGTTCGCCAAGCCGCGCTCTTCCAACGTGGAAGCGCAGGATGGCGTGACGCTGCCGTCTTACCGCGGCGACATCATCAACGGCATCGAATTCAACGAGGCCTCGCGCATCCCGAACCCGGAGCGCCAGCTCGACGCCTACCGCCAGTCGGCGGCGACGCTGAACCTGCTGCGCGCTTTCGCGATGGGTGGTTACGCCAACCTTGAAAACGTTCACCAGTGGATGCTCGGCTTCATCAAGGACAGCCCGCAGGCGGACCGTTACCGCAAGCTGGCCGACCGGATTTCCGAAACCATGGACTTCATGAAGGCGATCGGCATCAGCGCGGACAATAATCCGAGCCTGCGTGAGACCGACTTCTTCACCAGCCATGAGGCGCTGCTGCTCGGTTACGAAGAGGCGCTGACCCGCGTCGATTCCACCTCCGGTGACTGGTATGCCACATCCGGCCACATGCTGTGGATCGGCGACCGCACGCGCCAGCTCGACCATGCGCATGTGGAATATTTCCGTGGCATCAAGAACCCGATCGGCTTGAAATGCGGTCCGTCGCTGACGCCTGACAATCTGATCGAGCTGATCGATGCGCTGAACCCGGCGAACGAGGCTGGCCGCCTGACGCTGATTTGCCGTTTCGGCCATGACAAGGTGGCGGACAGTCTGCCGAAGCTCATTCGCGCCGTCAAGAAGGAAGGCCGCAAGGTCGTCTGGTCCTGCGATCCGATGCATGGCAACACGATCACGCTCAACCACTACAAGACGCGTCCTTTCGAGCGCATCCTGTCGGAAGTGGAAAGCTTCTTCCAGATCCACCGCGCCGAAGGCACGCATCCGGGTGGCATCCATATCGAGATGACCGGCAAGGACGTGACGGAATGCACGGGCGGTGCGCGCGCCGTGACGGCGGATTCGCTGTCCGACCGTTACCACACCCATTGCGATCCGCGCCTCAATGCCGATCAGGCGCTGGAACTGGCGTTCCTGCTGTCCGAGCGCATGAAGAGCGGCCGTGACGAGAAGCGTCTGGCAATCGCCAACGCCTGATCTGACACCATAAACAAAAAAGCCGCCGGGAGACCCTCCGGCGGCTTTTTCGTGCGCGGCGCTGACCTAAAGCGCCTCGCGTTTAATCTGATTCATGCGACGCGCTTTATGTTTTTGTTTTTACGCATATCTTTGTCCCAAAAACGCTGCACACTTTGGGGAGACATGCTCTATTGCACCAGCGCCGGCTGCTGGCAGCGGACATCCGTGACCCGCACATCGGCTTCGCCGATCTTGACGCCGAGAACCAGAAGCACGTTGTAGAGCAGCTGATCGACCGGAGCGGTGACTGCCGCGAGCGTGTTGGCAAGCGCCGACTGAATGCCCGCCAGACCTCCCAAATCCAGGTTGAGGAAGAGAAGCCTTATATCCAGGTTGAGGTTTTTCAGCAGTGAACTGACAAGAGTGGTGACTGTGTCCTTGGTGGAGACACTCTTGATCTTGGCCTGGGTAATATCGGACTGCGTGAAGGTCAGCTTGCTCTTGGTCATGTTGGTGGCGTTGATGAGGGCGCTGCCATTGATGGCGAGCAGTGCTGAATCCACGATTGCGGCCTTGGTGACGCGCGGGTCCCTGCCGAAATTGGCAAAGGCGGTGGTATCGACATTGCCAAGGGCGATTTCGGCGATGCCGGGAACGACCTCGACATCGACGGTGCCCTGTCCGCCACCCGTGCAGCGAATATCGGCAAGCCGCGCTTCGGCATGGGCGACTTCCACATAAAGCGGGAGATTGACCTTGAGGCCGGCAATGGCCTGAAGCCCGTCCACCACGACGTTGACCGCCAGCCGGGTCTGTGCAGTACGCACGATGGTGCCCGCGCCGCCAACGGCGAGCGACGGCGTTTCGACCGGCGGTTCACCGATGGCGAGCGTTGCCTTGACCGAGGCGAGGCCGAGAAGATTGGCGTTGATGTTAAGCCCCAGCTGGTTACCGCCATTGCCCGCCACGGCGGCGGCATTGATGAGATCGAAGACGCCGGCGGTGACCTTGAGGTTTTCGCCCGTACCGATCAGCTTGTCCGAGAACGGGCCGAGATTGAGTATCTCCTCGAGCTTGATCTTCACGTTGCTCTTGTTGACGGTTTTTTGCAGCGTATTCAAAATGTTGACGACCGCCGGCTGCAAGCCTGCGGTTTTCGTCAGTACGTCGAGGAATTTGCCGTAGCTGATTTCCGTCTTCAGAACATCCTTATAGGTGCCCGCGGTGAGGTTGAGATCGATGGCCAGCGCCTCGACGATCTTGAGCGCATTGACATCGGCGGCGAGAAGCGCCTGATAATCCATGAGTTTCAATGAAACCGTGGTGCCGAGCAAGCCACCGAGCAGGCTGTTGAGAATTCCCTCATCGAGGCTGGCGAGGCGCGATCCCACCGAAAATGCCGCGATCCTTTGGGACGAGGCCGTTCCGACCGCCGAGACCTTTGGCGGCTTGGTGAAGGCGGAAGCGAAGAATATCTGGCCCTGTTCGACGATGTTCACCTTTATCGCATTCGTGGGCAGGGCGTTATCGACGAAACGCTGGCCGACCGGGACTGTCGCATCCGGCTCGTAATGACCCTTGATGACCTCGGCATAACCCTTGCTGTTGGCGAATTCATTCAGCGGGTCGAAGGGTTGCAGGCCCTTTTCGGTCAAAAGTCCCTGCGCCGTCCTGACACCGAGATCCATGCCATTGAGGGCGAAATATTGCTGAACCGCCTTTTCGGCGTCCGCGGCGTTGGCTGCCGCCGATATGGCTGCGAGATCGGCGGTCTGCTGCAACTGCCGTTTTTGCAATGTCAGATAACCGTAGTCGACGCCGAGCGCCAATATGCCGATGAAGAGCGGTGCGGTGAGCCCCGCCGAAATGGCGATGTTGCCCGTTTTGTCCTTGAGGAAGCGGGGAAGCAGGGAATGAAAATCTCGCATGTCATGCTCCTCCGATCCGGATGGTGGAAAAACGCCGGATGACCGGTTCGGGCAGGGTGTAGCTGTAGAGGCTCCAGATCGGCAGATCGCGGGCGTCATATTCGACCTTCACCGTGAACTGGTTGGCATTGGCGGGATCCGTCGCGACATCGACGGTGAAACGGCTCTTGTCCATGAAGGCGTAGCTGAGGTCGCTTTTGGTGACGAAATCCCGGGCAAGCTGCTGGCGTTCGGTCGTATTGAGGCCGGCAACCGCTGTGCGCGCCGCGTCGGCGGCGATCTGCTGCACCGAATAGGCCGCCATCAGATAAATGCCGTAGGCGATCATGGTGAGCAGAACGAGAAAGAATATCGGTGCGACGATGGCGAACTCGACAGCAGACGAGCCAGATCTATCGCGAAAGAAACGCACTCCATTAAACATAAAGCACCCCCGTTCCTTCAGGCATCAAGGTTCGATGCCTTGATTTATTATTTTCGGAAATGCTAATTTATAGGTGTTAATTTTGTGTTGATGCCGCTCCTATGGGTTGCAGCTCTTCTTAAACTTTCGCGTTTACTTCAAATCAACCGAAGGCCTTTGAAACTGGCGTGGCCGTCCTTGCCGATGATGATGTGGTCGTGGACGGTGATGCCGAGCGGCTTTGCCGTATCGATGATGGTCTTGGTCATCTCGATATCCGCGCGCGAAGGGGTGGGGTCTCCACTTGGATGATTATGTATTAAAATCAAGGCGGTAGATGAAAGTTCAAGGGCGCGGCGCACCACTTCGCGCGGGTAGACCGGCGTGTGATCCACGGTTCCCTGGCCCTGCACCTCATCGGCGATCAGGACGTTGCGCTTGTCGAGGAACAGGACGCGGAACTGTTCGCGCGTTTCATGGGCCATGGCGGCGTGGCAATAATCGATGACAGAGGACCAGGAGCCGAGCACCTGCTTGTTGCGGATTTCGCTTTTCAGCATGCGCTGGGAAACGGAGGCAACGAGCTTCAGATCGAGCGCCACGGTTTCGCCAACGCCCTTCACCTCCTGCAACAACGGCAAGGGCGCGCCGAGCACGCCGCCAAGCGTTCCGAAACGGGCGATCAGGGCCTTGGCGATGGGTTTGGTATCGCGCCTCGGGATCAGCCGGAAGAGAAGAAGCTCCAGCAATTCGTAATCGGCGAGCGCCGCGTCGCCGCCATCGCGATAACGCGCCCGCAGCCGGTCGCGATGTCCGTGATAATGGGCGGCATCCGTTTCCTGTTCGACCATGGCTGCCGGCCTTTTCGCGCCGCTTCGCGATTCGGCGAAAAAGCCGCGCTCATCCGCTCCGTTGAACAGATCGCCTTCGCCCGCCTGAAAGCCGGGAGTTTTGGAAAGATCGGCGGAAGGCGGGGCGGGGCGTTTTGCCATAGGCGGGTCTGGCCTTATGCGGGGGGAAGCGGCGGCAGGCCCGGACGGTCGAAGCCGCCGGGCGACAGTGTGAAGATTTCGCAGCCCGTGGCCGTGACGCCGACGGCATGTTCATATTGGGCGGAGAGCGACCGGTCGCGCGTCACCGCCGTCCAGCCGTCGGAAAGCACCTTCACATGCGGTTTGCCGAGATTGATCATCGGCTCGATGGTGAAGATCATGCCTTCGCGGATTTCCGGCCCTTCATCCGGGCGGCCGTAATGCAGGATGTTCGGCGTGTCGTGGAACAGGCGTCCGACGCCATGGCCGCAGAAATCGCGCACGACGGAGCAGCGCTCGGCTTCCGCATAGGCCTGGATTGCCGCGCCGATTGCGCCGGTGCGCACGCCGGGCTTCACCGCCGCGATGCCGCGCAGCAGGCATTCATAGGTCACTTCCATCAGCCGCTCGGCGGCGCGCTTGATCTGGCCGACCGGATACATGCGGCTCGAATCGCCATGCCAGCCATCCAGCACATAGGTCACGTCGATATTGACGATATCGCCTTCGCGCAGCGGTTTTTCATCCGGAATGCCGTGGCAGACGACGTGGTTGATCGAGGTGCAGACGGATTTGGTATAGCCGCGATAATTCAGCGTTGCCGGCAGCGCGCCGTGGTCGGCGCCGAATTCGAAGACGAAACGATCAATGGCGTCGGTCGTCACGCCCGGCTTGACGATTGCGGCAAGTTCATCGAGGCAGCGCGCCGTCAGCTGGCACGCCTTGCGCATCCCGTCGAAGTCCTCAGCGGTATAGAGGCGGATAACGCCGGTATTCTTGAGGGGGGCGGAGGCTGCGTCGATATAGGTGACCATCTTGGTGCTTTCTGTCTCTTTACGTCCCTGTTCATAAAACAGCCGGACGCCATTCGTCCATCTTAACCGTTCCGCTGACCGAAATTTGTGCCGGGGAGACCGTGCATTTCACCGCATAGGCCTCCACGCCGCGCGCCATCGCACGCTGAAACGCCAGCGCATAGACGGGATCGAGATCGTCGCAGATGCGCATCCGGTCGCAATCGTCGCGCTGGATGAGATAGAGCATCACCGAACGGTAACCTGCTTCCGCGGCGTCACCCAGTTCCTCCAGATGTTTCGCACCGCGTTTGGTGGCGGTATCGGGAAATTCGGCGAGGCCTTGCTCGCGCATGAAATGCACGTTCTTGACTTCCACATAGGCGTCCGGCCGGCCGGGCTCGGACAACAGGAAATCGATGCGGGAATTGCGGCCGTATTTCTGTTCGCGCCGGATCGTCGAATAGCCGCCGAGTTCAGGGATGAGGCCGTTCAGGATCGCTTCTTCCGCCAGCCGGTTCGGCATGCCGGTATTGATGCCGACCGTGGTGCCATCGGCCTCGACCATTTCCAGCATGTGCCGGTACTTGCGGGTCGGGCTGTCATGTTCCGACAGCCATATGCGGGAGCCCGGAGCCGTGAGCCCGCGCATGGAGCCGGTATTGGGGCAGGAGCCGGTGATCGCGGTGCCGTCTTCCAGAATGGCGTCGAACAGGAAACGCTTGTAGCGGGCGATCAGCGTGGCGGGAGTAAGCGGGGGCGTGAAGAACATGTGGCCTGAAAGATGAGAAATGATGGGTGCGGTCAGGAGAGGACATAGGTTCCCGGCGCATCGCCGAGCACGGGGCGCTTGCCGTCTTCCGGTTTTCGCGCCGTCACCTTTTCAGCGCTCTGGCTTTCGATCCAGTTCTGCCAGTGCACCCACCAGGAGCCTTTGTGCGGGGTGGCGGCGGCCTGCCAGCCGTCAAAGTCTCCGGCCGGTGACGGGCCTGTCCAATATTGGTATTTTTCAAGCTGCGGCGGATTGATGACGCCGGCTATGTGGCCGGAAGCGCCAAGCACGAATTCCACCGGCCCGCCGAACAGCGCAGCACCCGTAAAGACCGATTTCGCCGGCGCGATATGGTCCTCGCGGGTGGCGAGATCATAGACCGGGATTTTGATATCCCCGAGATTGATCCGCTTGCCGGCGACCCGCATCAGCCCGCGGGCGAGATTGTTCTCGAGGTAACAATTGCGCAGATAAAAAGAGTGGCTGGCGGCCGTCGCCCGGGTCGAATCGGAGTTCCAGTAGAGGAGGTCGAAGGGCAGGGGCTCGGCGCCGCGCAGGTAATTATCGACCACATAGGGCCAAATGAGATCGGAGGCGCGCAGCATGTTGAAGACGGTGGCCATGATCGAGCCGTCGAGATAACCGACCGCCTGCATGTGCTTGTCCAGCGCGGCCAGCTGGCCTTCGTCGATGAAGACCTTGAGATCGCCGGCATGGATGAAATCGGTCTGGGCGGCCAGCAGCGTGGCGCTGCGAATGCGTTCATCGCCTTGCTGCGCATGCAGCGCCAGCGCGGAAGATAAAAGAGTGCCGCCGACGCAATAGCCGATGGCGTTGATTTCTTTTTCGCCGGTCCGCTCCTCGATGGTATCGAGCGCAAAACCGATGCCTTCGCGGACGTAATCATCCCAGCCCTTGTCGGCGAGGCGGGCATCCGGGTTGATCCAGGAGACCATGAAGACGCTGTGGCCCTGCTCGAGGCACCAGCCGACGAAGGATTTCTGCGGGTTGAGATCGAGGATGTAGAATTTGTTGATCCATGGCGGCACGATCAGCAAAGGCCGTTTGAAGGCCTTCTGCGTCGTCGGCGCATAATGGATGATTTCGCAGAGCGGGCTTTTCGCCACCACCTTGCCCGGCGTGACGGCGATATTCTGGCCGATGACGAATTTGCTGTAATCGGTCTGGCGCAGTTTCAGGTGGCCGTTTCCGGCCGCGACATCCTCCGCCAGCTGCGCCATGCCCTTGACGAGATTGGCGCCGCTGGAGGCGACCGTTTCGCGAAAGACCTGCGGATTGGTGAAGACGAAATTGGCCGGCGAAAGGGCCTCCGTCACCTGGCGCATATAAAACAGCGCCTTGGTGCGGGTATGTTCGTCCAGCCCATCGGCCTCCGTCACCATCCGGTCGGCGAAACCAACGGTGGTCTGGTAGGCTTTCAGGAGAAAATCGAAGAACGGATTGGCCTGCCAGTCGGCATCTGCAAAACGCCTGCTCCTGCGTTCCGCAGGGCCGCTTTCGGCGGGTTTTTGCGGGGCCGAATCGGCATCGCCGGAAAACTGCGCCACCGATTTTGCCCAGAGATCGTAATAGCTGGAAAGCAGATGGGTCTGCGCCTCGAGCGAGCGCTTCGGTTCGGCCATCCAGTATTCGGCGACATCGGAGAGCGTCCTGACGAGATCGGTTACCGGATCGGCGCTGGTGTGGGGAACCTCACCGCGTTCGCGCGGGGCGAGCCATTCGGATGCGGCCTTGCCGAGATTTTCGAGCGCACGGGCGATGTTGATCGCGAAGGTTTCCGGGTCGCGGATCAGATAGGCCTCGGCGGAGCTGGCGTCGAAGCCGGGCGTTTTGCCACCCTTTTTCGTGTCCCCGCCGTCAACACCTGCCATGCACCATCCTCCGCCAAATTTATGTTTGCACATTCTGCATGAAAACGAATACAAGTTCCACCAGCAAGGGGAGGCCGCAAAGGGCCGAACCGTGGTCGAATTCGATATCTGCAGATATCCTTACAGGCGGAACATGACGATGGGCAAGCACATGGGCACATGGGGAACATATGCGGAAAATGCGGCAAGAATCGCTGTGCTTTCGCTCTCCGGCGCAATGCTCGCCGCCACACTTGCCGCCTGCAAGGCTCCGGAGCCGATCGTCGCGCCCGCCCATATGCGCCGCCCGACGGCCGAAATCGTCGGCCCGCGCCCGGTCAGCGACACTGCGGTGAGCCAGAAGCGCGACACCGGCACCTATCCGACCTTCTCGCAGCCGCTGACGGCCGCTGGCACCCAGATGGGCGAAGATGAGGCCTCCACCATGGAATCGAGCCTCTCGCGCCTCGGTGCGGCACGGCGCAACGGCCAGATTTCGGAAGCCGAATACAAGCGCCGCGTGGCGGAGCTGCGGGCGCTTGCCGAAAACCAGAAGCCGGTTGCGACGCCAGCCGCCTCGCAGTGAGATCACGCCGCGCAGTTTGCGCGGTCTCAGCGACGGACCAGATTATCTTTGATTGACGAAACATACCCCAAACGGGGAATTCCCCATGGAGCGAGTGGGTGCGCCCTGTTTCTTCTCCCCGCCGGGAGAAGTCCGCGGCAGCGGGATGAGGGGGCTAGCTCTCCACATATCTCCGCGCTTGCCCCCTCATCCGACCCTTCGGGCCACCTTCTCCCCGGCGGGGAGAAGAAACAAGCGGCGATGCCGAACTTGCTACAGCGACAATCACGGCTGAAGGTCCTGTCGGCCCGGCAATCATAACCCCTTCTTTACCCTGCCTTTGAACCATCTGCTTACCCAAGATGTTAAGCAGATGGATGAGGTTTGCCGCTTATGATGCAGCCATAACAAACAGGCCGCTGAAAAAGCGGGGCACGGGGTGAAATATCATGAAATGCATCGCCGCTTTGCTGGTTCTTGCCGGTTTTGCGCTCGCACCCGCTCAGGCGCGAGCGCCGCATATCAATTTCGGGACATCTGCACTTCAGGGGCAGTGAGAGGCAAATTCCGTCAGTCGTTGCCGGCGGCGTCACTCAGCACGTCGAGATCGGGCACGGTGATGTGGCGATTGTTCTCGATGCGGATAATGCCTTCCTTGCGCAGCTTGGTCATTTGCCGGCTAACCGTTTCGATGGTGAGCCCGAGGAAATCGGCGATATCGGCGCGTGAAAGCGGCAGGTCGAAGCAGGATTTGTCGTCGTTTTCCGGGTCGATATGGGTGGCGATCATATAAAGGAAGCTGGCAACCTTTTCCTGCGCCGATTTGCGCCCAAGCGTCAGCATCCAGTCGCGAGCCTCGTCCAGTTCCTTCAGGGACTGGCTGTGGAGCTTGCGTTCCATATCGGGCACTTCGGCAACCATCCGGTCGACGACACGGCGCGGGAAAAGACAAATCTCGACATCGGTTGCGGCTTCCGCCGTCATCTTGCTTTCCGCCATGAAGGGGCGGCCGAGAAAGTCCGGCGCGAATTGCAGGCCGACGATCTGCTGGCGGCCGTCCGACATCATTTTCGACAGCTTCACCACGCCGTTCAGGATATTGCCATAGGAGGTCACGAGTTCGCCCTGGCCAAGAAGCTCGTTGCCCGCTTCCAGTTTCTTGCGGCTGGAATGGCGATTGAGGTCACAGAGCTGCTGTGGCGTCAGCGTGCTGCAAAGACCGCCGTGACGCGCCTCGCAGGAGCGGCAAACAACGGGTTCTTCCGAATTGTGGATGGTCTTCTGCAGCGTGTCCATAAGCCTTTTCCAATGCTGGCTTTTTCGGGACGATTGCGACCGTGGGTGTCAAATCCGGTCTGATGCAAGGCTTTCGCCACGTAGCCGTCGCCCCTGCGTCTACTTTAGCAAGAACTTACGGTGCAATTTGATTGAAGTCAAAGTTGCAAACTGTCGCAGCCGTTACTGAAAGAGAGGAAATCGACATTTTCTTGATAAAAGGCAAATCGGGCGATGAATACCGAACTTCTTTACAAATATTCGGGTGCAGTGCCGCGCTACACAAGCTATCCGACCGCGCCGCATTTCCACGAGGGAATCGATAATGGCACCTATCGCCGCTGGCTCGGCGCGCTCGGTCACAGGAATCGCCTCTCGCTTTATCTGCATATTCCCTATTGCGACCGGCTGTGCTGGTTCTGCGCCTGTCACACCAAGCACACGCTGAAATACGAGCCGATTGCCGTTTATCTTGAAGCACTTAAGCAGGAGATCGAAGCCGTCGGCGCGCTTGTTTCGCCGGATGCGGTGGTGAGTGCCGTGCATTTCGGCGGCGGCTCGCCCACCATGTTGAAGCCAGAGGACATGCAGAGCCTGATGGACTGTCTGCGGCGTCATTTCACCTTCGGCCTCGCACCCGAGATCAGCGTCGAGATGGACCCCAACGATCTGGATGACAGCCGCTACGATGCGCTTGCCGCCATCGGCATGTCGCGGGCGAGCCTCGGGGTTCAGGACTTCGATGACAAAGTGCAAAAAACCATCAACCGCATTCAGTCCTTCGAACAGACGAAATCCGTTGTGGATGCGGTGCGGGCGAGGGGCGTTCATTCGGTCAATTGCGACATTCTTTATGGGCTGCCGTTCCAGACCTGCGGGACATTGGAAAAGACGGTGAACCAGATCGTGTCGCTCGACCCCGATCGCATCGCGCTTTTCGGTTATGCGCATGTTCCGTGGATGAAAAAACACCAGTCGCTGATCCCGGAGCATGCCCTGCCGGATATTGCCGAACGCTACCGCCAGATGACGATGGCGGCGGAGATGCTGAAACAGGCGGGTTACGAGGCCATCGGCATCGATCATTTCGCCAAGCCGACCGATACATTATGCCAGGCCGCCGAAGCGGGCGCCCTGCGGCGGAATTTTCAGGGCTATACGACCGATACGGCCGATGCGCTGATCGGACTTGGTGCATCGTCCATCGGCAGGCTGCCGCAGGGTTATGTGCAGAACATGGTGGCGACGGGGGAATATCAGCGGATGGTGGGCGAGGGCGGTCTTGCCGCCGTCAAGGGCATAGAGTTGTCTGAGGACGACCATCTGCGCTCGCATGTCATCGAAAGGCTGATGTGCGATTTCGCTATCGATCTTTCGCAGTTGCAGCACCGTTTCGGCAATGTGAGCCATTCCGTGACAGCCCAGGCGCAGCATTTTGCCGCAAGCGACAAGGATGGCGTGGTGCGGATGGACGCCGATATTTTTGCGGTGACGGAGGCTGGAAAGCCCTTCGTGCGTAATATCGCGGCAATCTTCGACGCCTATCTCGGCAATGGACGCGGCCGCCATTCGGTTGCTGTTTAGGCAACAGTTTTGGGGCAAATTTCAAAGTTACGTCACGAAACCATTGGCTTTTTTGTGCGACTTGCCTATGTGGTGCGTCAGACAGGATAATTCATACGAACGACAATAAGGATTATGGGCGTGACAGCTACATTCGACAAGGTTGCCGACATTATCGCCGAAACCAGCGAAATCGACCGCGAAACCATTACGCCGGAGAGCCACACGATCGACGATCTGGGCATCGACAGCCTCGACTTTCTTGATATCGTTTTCGCGATCGACAAGGAATTCGGCATCAAGATTCCGCTCGAGCAGTGGACGCAGGAAGTCAACGAAGGCAAGGTTTCCACCGAAGAATATTTCGTGCTGAAGAACCTTTGCGCCAAGATCGACGAATTGCGCGCAGCCAAGGGCTGATCTGACAGTGCCCGCTTCAGGCGGGCATTTTCTTTTGATGCCGCCTGCGGGCAAACAATGACTAACCGACCAGAGACGGGCCGGACGGATGCTGCTTGAATATTTTCAGATGATCGACAAGGTCGAGGCCGTGGACATGACGACGCGCACGTTGAAGGCGCAGTCTGTCGTTCCCGACAAAAGCCCGGTTTTCGAAGGCCACTTTCCCGGCATGCCGCTGGTTCCGGGCGTGCTTCTGATCGAGACCATGGCGCAGGCTTCCGGCATGATGGTTCTGGCGTTTTCCGATTTTGCGTCCATGCCGTTCCTGATGTCGGTGGACGGCGCCAAGATGCGTACCTTCGTGGAGCCGGGCGCTGTTCTCGACATCGAGGCGGTGCTGGAGCATGACGGTTCCGGCTTTGCCGTTACCAAGGCGAAGATCACCTCGGATGGCAAGAAGGTCTGCGACGCGCAGCTTAAGCTCAGGACCATGCCCTTCAGCGAAATTCCGCTCGGGCCTATCGTCAAGAAGCGGGCCGAGGAAGTCGGCCTGATGGCGGCGATTGCCGCGGATGCACAGAAATAAGCGTTTCCGTCCGTTTCGAAGGAGAGCGTTTTTCCCGCCGGCTCGGTTTTTGAGCACGAAAATCGTGGGCTCGCGACGGCGGATCAGGCCTTCACCATTGCCAATCCGCATCGCGCGCTTTATTCCGCAACGCATGAAGTGGTTGTTCGCGACCGCTGTTGGATAGCCGTGACCGTTTCGACGGGGCCGGCTGCAAAGGATGACAGACGATGAAATCTGACAATGATGTGGTGATAACAGGGGTCGGCATCGTGACCTGTCACGGCGTCGGCAGCCAGGCGCATGTGGCGCTTCTTTCGGGAACCGCCGTGCCGGAGCCGGTGGTCGAGACCGAAAAGTTCAAGCCTTATCCGGTCCATCCCATGCCGGAGATCGACTGGTCCGCGCAGATCGCCAAGCGCGGCGACCAGCGCCAGATGGAAAACTGGCAGCGTCTCGGCGTTTTCGCCGCCGGTCTCGCACTCGACGATGCCGGGCTGAAGGAAGATGCAGAAGCCTGCGCCACCATGGACATGATCGTTGCCGCCGGCGGCGGTGAGCGCGACATCAATGTCGACACGCTGATCGTTGACGAGGCGCTGAAGCGCAATGACCGCGAAAAGCTGCTCAATGAGAAGCTGACGACGGAGCTGCGTCCGACGCTGTTTCTTGCCCAGCTTTCCAACCTGATGGCCGGCAATATTTCCATCGTGCACAAGGTTACCGGGTCTTCCCGCACCTTCATGGGCGAGGAAGCGGCCGGCATTTCCGCCGTCGAAACCGCGTTCCACCGCATCCGCTCCGGCGAATCGAGCCACGCGCTGGTGGGCGGCGCCTTCTCGGCGGAACGTCCCGACATGATCCTGCTGTTTGAGGCCATCGGCGCGCATGCGCAGGGCGGCTGGCAGCCGCTGTGGTCGCGTCAAGGTCAGGAAGGCGGCGGCATGGTTTCCGGTTCGCTCGGAGCCTTCCTGGTGCTGGAATCGCGCAAGCACGCCAGCGAGCGCGGCGCGCGCATTTATGCCCGCATCGACGCCATCGAGGGCGACCGCGGCAGCCGTGACGAAGGCAAGATGGAAAAGCGCATGGAGCGGCTGCTTGCCCCCGCCAAGGACAGCGCGGCGACCGTCGTGTTTTCCGGCGCGAGCGGTTATGACGGCGTGACGGCCCGCGAGAAGGACATTCTCGAAAAGGCCCTGCCGAATGCCGTCATTCGCGGTTTTGGCGGCGTCACCGGTCATGGGCTGGAAGCACAGTTTCCGCTCGGGCTGGCGCTTGCCGCGCTGACGCTTGAAAGCGGCGCGAAGGTGCCTACCTTCGATGCGGCTGAGGAAAAGCCCATGGGCGAGGCGGCCAGCGAAGCCGTCGTCACCACCGTCGGCCATGTGCGCGGCGAAGGTGTCGCCGTTCTGTCCCGCGACGTTTGAGGAGAAAGACCATGACTTCCAATTTCAGGGATCATCTCGGTCGTCCCATCGTCGCCGTCACCGGCATGGGCATCATCACCTCGCTCGGGCAGGGGCTTGCCGATAACTGGGCGGCGCTGACATCGGGCAAATCGGGCATCCACAAGATCACCCGTTTCCCGACCGAGGGGCTTTCGACCCGCATCAGCGGTACGGTGGATTTCATCGATATCCCGGTTCCGAATTCGGTCGAGCGTTCCTATGCCTTCGCGCGCGAAACCACCATCGAGGCACTGGCGCAGGCCGGTATCTCCGGCGATTTCGACGGCCCGCTATTTCTCGCGGCGCCGCCTATCGAGCCGGAATGGAGCGCCCGTTTCGAGCTTGCCGACCGGTCTCCGCCGGCCGCCCAGCCGGGTGACGCCTATGAACGGTTCTTGACGGCCTTCCGCCAGCGTCCCGACCCGGCATTCCAGGAAGCCGCCCTGTTCGGCGCAATTTCCGAGCGTCTTTCCGACCGTTTCGGCACACGCGGCCTGCCGGTCACGTTGTCTACGGCCTGTGCATCCGGCGCGACCGCGATCCAGCTCGGCGTCGAGGCAATCCGCCAGGGCCGCACCGAGCGGGCGCTGACGGTGGCCACCGACGGTTCGGTCAGCGCCGAGGCGCTCATTCGCTTCTCGCTTCTCTCCGCGCTTTCCACCCAGAACGATCCGCCGGAAAAGGCCTCCAAGCCGTTCAGCAAGGACCGCGACGGTTTCGTGATCGCCGAGGGTGCTGCGACGCTGGTGCTGGAATCGCTGGAAGCCGCCGTTGCGCGCGGCGCGAAGGTACTCGGCATCATCAAGGGTGCGGGCGAGAAGGCCGACAGCTTCCACCGCACGCGGTCTTCGCCCGATGGCGGCCCGGCGATTGCAACGATCCGCGCGGCACTGGCCGATGCGGGCGTGGCAGAAAGCGATATCGGTTACATCAACGCCCACGGCACTTCGACGCCTGAGAACGACAAGATGGAATATGGCTCCATGCTCGCCGTCTTCGGCGAGGGTCTGAAGAATATTCCGCTGTCGTCCAACAAGTCGATGATCGGCCATACGCTCACCGCCGCCGGCGCCGTGGAAGCGGTGTTCTCGCTGCAGACCATGTTGACCGGCACGCTGCCGCCGACGATCAACTACAACAATCCCGATCCGACCATCACGCTCGACGTGGTGCCGAATGTGAAGCGGGATGCTCAGGTGAGTGCGGTTCTGTCCAACTCCTTCGGGTTCGGCGGGCAGAATGCAAGCCTTGTCATGACGCGGGAACCGGCTTAACCGGTTTCGCCATCAACAGGAGCGTTTCCAGGGCAACTGCGGAAACGCTCTCGCTTCTTTGATTACGCATTCCGGCCGCAAAACGGTTACAGAGTTTTGCTGGAATCGCACTAGAGATTAACGCCTTCGGGCGAAGGACTGATATATGCGCGCTCTTCAACTCGTGGACGACCGGAAGCTCGAAAAAGTGGACCTGCCCGAACCGGATGCCCCGGCGCCGGGCGAGGTGACGCTGCGCGTCAAGGCGGTTGCGCTCAACCACATCGATGTATGGGGCTGGCGCGGCATGGCTTTCGCCAAGCGCAAGATGCCGCTCACCATCGGTGCCGAGGCTTCGGGTGTGGTCGAAGCCATCGGTCCGGGCGTTTCGAATGTGCTGCCCGGCCAGCTCGTGTCGATCTACGGTGCGCGCACCTGCGGGCTGTGCAAGCCGTGTCGCGAAGGCCGTGACAATCTGTGCGAACATGTGCAGGGTGTGCACGGTTTCCACCTTGACGGTTTCGCGCAGGAAAAGATCAATATTCCCGCCCGCCAGCTGGTGCCCGCGCCGCATGGCGTCGATGCCGTTGCAGCGGCTCTCGCACCGGTGACCTTCGGCACCGTCGAGCACATGCTGTTCGACAATGCCAAGCTGGAGTCCGGCGAAACCATCCTCATCCATGCCGGCGGTTCCGGCATCGGCACGGCGGCGATCCAGCTTGCCAAGAAGATGGGCTGCACCGTCATCACCACTGTCGGTTCCGACGACAAGATCGAACGGGCGAAGGCGCTGGGCGCCGATCACGTCATCAACTACCGGACTGACCGTTTCGAAGGCGTCGTGCGCAAGCTGACGAAAAAGAAGGGTGTCGACGTGGTGTTCGAACATGTCGGCAAGGACACCTGGGCGGGTTCGATGTTCTCGCTGAAGCGCGGCGGCCGTCTCGTCACCTGCGGTTCGACGTCGGGCGTCTCCACCGATATCAACCTTATGATGCTGTTCCAGCAGCAGCTGAAGCTGCTCGGCTCGTTCGGCTGCCGTATGGAAAACATGGCCAACGCCATGCAGAAGATGGCGCGCGGCATCGTTCATCCCGTCATCGACACCGAAGTGACCTTCGACGATATCGACCGGGCGCTGGAGCGCATGGAGACACGCCAGGTATTCGGCAAAATCGTGCTGCGGATGGACTGAGCATCTTGAAGCTTTTCCTGACACGGATTGTCCTGAAACTGGACCACTTCCGGCAGTGGCTGATTGCGACATTCGCCTTCGGCCTTCTCAACCTGCTGAAGCTCTTTCCCGCTGATGCGGGCATTCGCGCCGCCGACCGGCTGGCGCGCTGGGTGGGGCCGAAAACCGAACGCCACAAGCTGATGCTCCATAATCTGGCGCGCGCTTTTCCGGAGAAATCCGAAGATGAGCGGCTTGAGATCGCCATGGATAGCTGGGCCAATATGGGCCGGCTTGCGGCGGAATACGTGTTTCTCGACCGGCTGTTCGATTTCGATCCGGAAAAGAACGAAACGGGCCGCATCGAGGTCGAGGGCATTCCGACCTTCCTCGAGCTGCGCGACAATCCGCGACCCTTCATCGTCTTTACCGCCCATAGCGGCAATTTCGAATTGCTGCCGGTGGCCGGCTCGGCTTTCGGTCTCGATGTAACGGTGCTGTTCCGTCCGCCGAACAATCCTTTCGTGGCCGACAAGGTGTTCAACTTCCGCAAGGAGCGCATGGGCAATCTTGTGCCGTCGCACGCCGGCTCCTCTTTCGCGCTGGCGCGGCAGCTGGAAAAGGGCGGCGGTGTCGGCGTGCTCGTCGACCAGAAGTTCGGCAAGGGGCTGACGACAAAGTTCTTCGGCCTTGAAGTCCGCACCAACCCGCTGCTTGCCAAGCTGGTGCGGCAGTTCAACTGCGATGTCTATCCGGCCCGTTGCGTTCGTCTTCCCGACAATCGCTACAGGCTGGAAATAGAGCCCAAGGTTGAAATTCCGCGCGATGAGAAGGGTAATGTCGACATTCAGGCGACGGCGCAGCTTCTGAACGACAAGGTGGAAAGCTGGGTGCGCGAATACCCCGGACAATGGCTGTGGTATCACGACCGATGGGACGTGAAGCACCAGATTTAAGGTGATGCCGTGCGGCCCGATCCTCGGCGATTTTTACGAAATTCGGCCGTAGAATGATGTGTTCCGATGTTTTTTCCATATTAATGGAACCTCATTTTTCGTTCATGGATTATCGAAATTGAAAAATTGGCGGCTGCTGTGATATTTTGGACAACAATCCTCGCAGCGTTCCTGCGTTTCGTTACGTCATTTTTAAGCGCAAAGACGCTATAATCAGGGGGCAAAGGGTTAATCCGTTCGCATTGGGAACCGGGTTATGCCCGTTCAGGGAGAGTTGGGTTGAAAGATTTGATTGAGTTGTTCTGGCTGCGTTATACGGAACTGCAATCTGCCGTTGGTAAGAACGAAGCCGACAAGATCGCAGTGCTGGAGCGTGAACTGGAGCAGCTTCTCGAGCGGGTCGTCGGACGCAAGACAGAAAATTCCGAAGATATTCGCGAGCAGTTCCGTTTTGCCATCGACCTCCTCAACCACGAGGCGGAGGATCTGGGCTGCGTCCAGCGCAACTCCGAGCTTCTGCGGACGCTCGTTGATCGTTATGTCGGCATGCCTTCGAAGGCCAAAGTCGTTGGTGACGAGGACGAGGACACGCTGGAGTGGCATCATCGCCACCTGATCCTCGATGAAGACATGCTGAACGATCTGGACGATCCCGTCGTGATCGTTACGCCCGGCTACCGCGTTTCGTTCGCCAATTCTCTTGACGCGTTTCAGCGCAATGCGCCGGAAGGGCTTGTGGGTTGCCATATTGCGGAGCTGGTCGGCGTCCACCGTTTCCAGAACGATCTCAGGGACAAGCTCGATAATTGTTTCAAGGGTGATACGTCGAAGTATACCTACGCGGAAGACCAGAACGGCCGTACGATCGTGAAATCGTTGGAAATGTCGCCGTGTTATTCATCTGCCTACAAACTTGTTGGCGCGATGGTCGTCATCCGTGAAATCGAGGATCGCAGACGCCGCGCCACGGCGTGACGTTACACGTCCGTCTCTGACGACCATCCTTTTACGTCGGGAATATCGTTTCCCATATCGTCGCGATGGACCATGCGGAAGATGCATCCGCAAGGAGCTTCGTCGCCATGGCCAGGCAGGAAATCACCAGCAGCGGGCGGATGATCTTCGCGCCGTTCTTCATGGCGAAGCGGGAGCCGATCTGTGCGCCGATGAACTGGCCGACGCCCATGGCGAGGCCGAGCTTCCATAAAACCGCCCCCCCTATAGCAAACACAACGACACCGCCGAAGTTCGAGCCGAGGTTCAGAAGCTTGGTGTGGGCGGTTGCTTTCAACATGCCGAAACCGGCAAGCGCCACGAAGGCGAGCATGTAGAAGGATCCCGCACCGGGGCCGAAAACGCCGTCGTAGAAGCCCACCAGCGGCGCGACGGTGAAGCCGAACACGAAGGGTGTGATGCGGCGGTGGCTGTCGATATCGCTGAGCTGCGGCTTGAAGGCGAAATAGATCGCAATCGCGATCAGCAGGAACGGCATTATGGTACGCAGCACGCTCGAAGGCACGAAGCCGGCGGCGACCGCGCCGAGCCCGCCGCCAAGCATGGCCATGACGGCCATGGGCAATTGTTCCCTCAGATTGACATGGCCGCGCCGGGCATAAGCGATGGTGGCGGAGGCAGAGCCGAATTGCGATTGCAGCTTGTTGGTGCCGAGCGTATCGAGCGGTGCAATGCCCATGATCAGCATCGCCGGAATGGTGATGAGGCCACCGCCACCGGCAATGGAATCGATAAAGCCGGCAAAAATGGCGACGCAGAAAAGGACGAGAAAAACGTTGAGGGCGATGTCTTGCACTGGGGATGTCCGGGCAGCGGCGGGAGAGGGCTTCTTCTTTCACTGAAAAGACCGCCACGCAATATTTTTCTGCATGATATGCCGCCTGCGGGGGGATTGCGGTGTTGCCGCTTATCGTTATGTTTCCGTGGCGCGTCGCCGGCAGAAGCGGATGGCGCTTGAAGACATACGGATGAGGGCATTATGCATAAAGTGATATTCGATACGGATCCCGGTGTAGACGACGCCATGGCGCTTCTGTTCCTGCACCGTCGCCCCGATATCGATCTGATCGGCGTCACCACGGTTTTCGGCAACGCTCCCATCGATATCACCACCCGCAATGCGCTCTTCCTCAAGCGGGAATGGCAGATGACCGCACCGGTTGCGAGAGGCGCCGGCGTGACCTTCGATCCCGCCCGCAAAGAGGGTCATTGGCCGACCTTCATCCACGGCGAAAACGGCCTCGGCGATATCGATATCCCTGAAACCATCGATCTGCCGCTCGACCCGCGGCCCGCGCATCGCTTCATCATCGAAACGGTGAAGGCCAATCCAGGTGAGGTGACGCTGATCGCCGTCGGCCGCATGACCAATCTGGCGCTGGCACTGCGTGAGGAACCGGATTTTGCGGCGCTGGTGAAGGAAGTCATCGTCATGGGCGGCGCCTTCGACATCAACGGCAATGTATCGCCGGCGGCCGAGGCCAATATTCATGGCGATCCGGAAGCGGCCGATCTTGTCTTCACTGCGCCGTGGCGCGTGGTCGTCGTCGGTCTCGATGTCACGACAAAAACCGTGATGACGAGCGCCTTCATGGCTGAGATGGCAGAGGCGGGCGGCAAGCCGGTGCAGCTGCTTTCGGACCTGTCGCAGTTCTACATCGATTTCTACAAGACCCGCACCGGTGACGGCATGGTGGTGCATGATAGCTGCGCCTGCGTTTATCTCGTCGCGCCGGAACTGTTTACCACCCGCAGCGGCCCGGTGCGTGTCGTTTGCGGCGGGCTTGCCGATGGCCAGACGATCCAGAAGCCGGATGGCCGCGCCTTTCCGCCGGGCGACTGGGACGGGCATCCGAGCCAGCTCGTCTGCACGGATATCGAGCCGGAGCGCGTGCTTTCGGTCATCCGCGCGGCAATTGTGAAGGGTGAGCACGGCTGAAGGGCAGGAATGGCCGTTCTTGAGCATGGCTTGCCTTGCATTTTCCAAGAATCTGGCGTTATGCAAGTTCCCTGATCATAGTGCGCGATCCGCCTTGCCGGCGGGGCTGAGAAGGCCGTGCCGGAAGGACGGGCGGATCACCGCTATGCGGCGTGGGCCGAGAAAAGCCTTGTAGGTTTTCCCGTGCTTTGCGCTACAATGAATAACGCCTGCCGGGTCGGTTCGTGTCGGCGGCGTTTAACAACAAAAAACGAACCTTCGTTATGGGCCGGCAGAACCGGTCCATTCCCATGAGGAAAGAGATGGAAGAGTTTCACAAGGTCCGGCGTCTGCCGCAATACGTCTTCGAACAGGTCAACCGTTTGAAAGCGAGCGCGCGAGCGGCCGGGGCCGATATCATCGATCTCGGCATGGGCAATCCCGACCTTCCGACCCCGAAGGCCATCGTCGACAAGCTTTGCGAGGTCGTTCAGGACCCGCGCACCCATCGTTATTCCTCGTCCAAGGGCATTCCCGGCCTTCGCCGCGCGCAGGCAGCCTATTATGCCCGCCGTTTCGGCGTGAAGCTGAACCCCGACACGCAGGTCGTCGCCACGCTCGGCTCCAAGGAAGGCTTCGCCAATATGGCGCAGGCCATCACCGCACCGGGTGACGTTATCCTGTGTCCGAACCCCACCTATCCGATCCATGCCTTCGGCTTCCTGATGGCGGGCGGCGTTATCCGTTCGATGAATGTCGAGCCGGATGACAGCTTCTTCGGACCGCTGGAGCGCGCGGTGCGCCATTCCATTCCGAAGCCACTGGCGTTGATTGTCAACTACCCGTCGAACCCGACGGCGCATGTCGCCTCGCTGGATTTCTACAAGGACGTCATCGCCTTTGCGAAGAAGCACGAGATCATCGTGCTTTCCGACCTTGCCTATTCGGAAATCTATTTCGACGAAAACAATCCGCCGCCATCGGTTCTTGAAGTTCCCGGCGCAATCGACGTTGCGGTGGAGTTCACCTCCATGTCGAAGACCTTCTCCATGCCCGGCTGGCGCATGGGCTTTGCCGTCGGCAACGAGCGGCTGATCGCGGCGCTGACGCGCGTGAAATCCTATCTCGATTACGGCGCGTTCACGCCGATCCAGGTTGCGGCGACCCATGCGCTGAACGGTGACGGTTCCGACATCGCGGAAGTGCGCAATGTCTATCGCCGCCGCCGCGATGTGATGGTCGACACCTTCGGCAAGGCCGGCTTCGAAGTTCCGCCGCCGGCGGCGACGATGTTCGCCTGGGCGAAGATTCCGGAAAAATTCCGCCATCTCGGCAGCCTGGAATTCTCCAAGCTTCTGGTCGAGAAGGCAGATATTGCCGTTGCTCCCGGCATCGGCTTTGGCGAGATGGGCGACGATTACGTCCGTCTCGCGCTCGTGGAAAACGAGCATCGAATTCGTCAGGCAGCGCGCAATCTGAAGCGTTTCCTGTCGAGTGCAGACGAAACGATGCATAACGTCGTTTCGCTCAACGCCCACAGATAAGGGCAACCCAAGGCGGCCGGGTGCCGGCCGCCACCATCAACAGCAATCAGGAACATACCCATGGCAGATTCATTGAGAATCGGCATAGCGGGGCTCGGCACTGTCGGCGCTTCGCTCGTGCGCATCCTCCAGCAGAGAAGCAACGAACTTGCGATTACCTGCGGACGCGCGATTGAGATTATTGCCGTGAGTGCGCGCGACCGTTCGCGCGACCGTGGCATCGATCTTGCGGGTATTACCTGGTTCGACACGCCCGAGCAGCTGGCGAGCGAAGCGGAGATCGACGTGTTCGTCGAACTCGTCGGCGGTGCTTCCGGTCAGGCGGAAAATGCGGTGCGCGCCGCACTTGCACGCGGTCTCCATGTGGTGACAGCCAACAAGGCGCTGCTGGCCAAGCATGGCGTCGAACTGGCGACCATTGCCGAAGACAAGGGCGCGCTTCTTAATTTCGAAGCGGCGGTAGCCGGCGGTATCCCCGTCATCAAGGCACTGCGTGAATCCTTGACCGGCAACCATGTGTCGCGCATCTACGGCATCATGAACGGCACCTGCAACTACATCCTGACCAAGATGGAGAAGGAAGGGCTGTCCTTCGAGGCCTGTCTGAAGGAAGCGCAGCGGCTCGGTTACGCGGAGGCCGATCCGGCCTTCGATATTGAGGGCAACGATACGGCCCACAAGCTGGCAATCCTGACGACGCTTGCCTTTGGCAACAAGATTTCGGCCGATGACATCTATCTGGAAGGCATCACCAATATCTCCAGCGAGGACATTCAGGCGGCCGCCGAACTCGGTTATCGCATCAAGCTTCTCGGCGTGGCGCAGGTGACCGAATCCGGCATCGAGCAGCGCGTGCATCCGACCATGGTGCCGCTCGATTCCGTTATCGCCCAGGTGGATGGCGTGACCAATGCGGTGGCGATCGAATCCGACATCCTCGGCGAATTGTTGATGGTTGGCCCAGGTGCGGGCGGCAACGCCACGGCGTCTGCCGTGCTCGGCGACATTGCCGATATCGCCAAGAGCCGTCCGGGCGCCCAGCAGGTGCCGGTGCTCGGCCGTCCGGCGAAATCGTTGACGGAATACCGCCGCGCCAAGATGAAGAGCCATGAGGGCGGTTATTTCATTCGCCTCACGGTGAAGGATCAGGCCGGCGTCTTTGCCTCCATCGCCACCCGCATGGCGGATAACAACATCTCGCTGGAATCTATCGTGCAGCGCCAGCGCGTGCATGTGGAAGGCGCGCCGCAGACCATCATTCTCGTTACCCATGCGACGATGGAAGATGCGATCCGCAAGGCCGTGAAGGCGATCAAGAACGAGAAATATCTCGTCAGCGAGCCGCAGGTCATCCGTATCGAGCGCACCTGAGACGCTTCGTGATCTTAATGTTATCGAGGGCCGCGCTTCCGGATGGAGGCGCGGTTTTTCGTTCTATGGCTGCCCGCATCGTGTCGGTAGTCTCGCGCCCATAAAATTTGGGGGCACGGCGTCGGAAGCGCTGGAAAACAAGGCGATTCGGCACTATGGTTAATCCTGTTCACCAAGCGAGGGAGGCGTGGCCGTGACATCGATCATCCTGTTCAAGGACAATAAGCGCGCAGGCTTTGCGGCTGCCCATCACCGGGCGCGGCCTCACAATGCCAATGACAATATTCGCAGCATGGAGTTCGATATGGGGGAGCATGAGCGCAACTGGTGTTCGCTTGCCGTGTTCTCACTGCTGCTGCTTGTTGGCGCCGTCTCGATCGTCAGCCCGTTTTTCTCGATTTTTTCGGTGTGAATCCTCATAAGCGCGTTTTTGCTTGAAAAACGCGCCATCGCCATTTAGCCCGTTTTAAAGCGCGATTGGGCGCATGACAGGATGAATGGACAGGATGGCAATGATGGAGCCGGCCGATACCGTGGCCCGCGCGTTTCTAAGCGTGGAGCGGTCGGCGACAGAACAGCGCTGGGTGTCGCGGCTGGATCAGGCCGGGCAGAACCGCGCGCTGGCTATGTCCCAGATCCACGCCATTCCAGAACTGATCGCACGGGTGCTTGCCGGGCGCGGTGTGGGTGTCGATGACGCCCTGGCGTTCCTCGATCCGACCATTCGCTCCCTGATGCCCGATCCGCATGTGCTGACCGATTGCGAAAAGGCCGCCGAGCGGTTGGTGCGGGCCATCGAGACAGGCGAGAAGGTGGCAATCTTTGGCGACTACGATGTCGACGGCGCTGCTTCCTCCGCTTTGATGTACCGGTTTCTCGCGCATTTCGGTCTGACACCGGAAATCTATATTCCCGACCGTATTTTCGAGGGCTACGGGCCGAACCCGGCGGCGATGCAGCAGCTTGCCGCCAATGGTGCGACGCTGATTGTGACGGTCGATTGCGGTTCCACCAGCCATGAATCGCTGAAGGCCGCCAGGGATGCGGGAACGGATGTGGTGGTGATTGACCACCATCAGGTCGGCACGGAGCTGCCGCCGGCCGTGGCGCTGGTCAATCCCAACCGCGAGGACGATCTTTCGGGGCAGGGGCATCTCTGCGCCGCCGGCGTCGTGTTCCTCGTGCTGGTCGCCACCCTGCGGCTGTTGAAGGAGAGGCGGCACAGGCAGGCCTTCACGCTCGATCTGCTGTCGCTTCTCGATATCGTCGCGCTTGCCACCGTGTGCGATGTGGTGCCGCTGAAGGGGCTCAACCGCGCCTATGTGGTGAAGGGGCTGATTGCCGCGCGCCATATGAACAATGCGGGGCTCGCTGCTCTCTTCAAGAAGGCCGGGCTCGGCGGGCCCGTGACGCCCTATCATTTCGGTTTCCTGATCGGGCCGCGCATCAATGCCGGTGGCCGTATCGGCGACGCTGCGCTCGGCAGCCGTCTCCTGACCATCGACGATGCGTCGCAGGCCGAGGTCATTGCCGAGAGGCTGGATGAGCTGAACCGGGAGCGGCAGGCCATGGAGGCCGCCATGCTGGCGGAAGCCGAAGCGGAGGCGCTGTTCGAATATGGCGACGGCTCGGGTGCGGGCGTCATCGTTACTGCGCGTGAAAACTGGCATCCCGGCATTGTCGGTCTGCTTGCCTCGCGTCTGAAGGATCGCTTCCGCCGTCCCGCCTTCGCCATTGCCTTCGATCCCTCCGGCAAGGGCACCGGTTCAGGCCGTTCGATCAACGGCTTCGATATGGGTCGCATGGTGCGCGCTGCCGTGGAGGCCGGCTTGCTGGTCAAGGGCGGCGGTCACGCCATGGCGGCCGGCCTGACGGTGGAGCGCGCCAATCTCGGCAAGCTCAGGACTTTCTTCGAGGAAGCGGCGGCAAAGACCGTGAACGAGCTGGTGGAAAGCAGCGTGCTGAAGATCGACGGCGCTATCGGCGCGTCGGGCGCGACATTGCAGCTTGTCGACCAGCTGGAGCAGGCCGGTCCATATGGCTCCGGTCATTCGCAGCCCATCTTTGCCGTGCCGGCGCATCGTCTGCGCGATGTGCGGCTTGTGGGTACAGCTCACGTCAAGATCACGCTGGAGGCCATGGATGGCTCGCGGCTGGACGGTATCGCGTTTCGCGCCGCAGAAGCGCCTCTGGGGCAGATGCTGCTGAATGCGCGTGGCAGGAACATTCACGTCGCAGGCACCGTGGGCGCCGATCTCTGGCAGGGCCAGAGGCGCGTTCAACTGCGCGTTCTGGACGCGGCATTCGCGCCCTGACTTTGCGCAATGACAGGGCCTTCCAGCTATATTGGAATTTCACCGGACACCGGCCCAGGCGAGTGGATGAGACACAACGAGACTTCTTTACGCGATGCGTGAAGATTTTCGTGCAGGCAGCTGATTTTTAAGGAGAAGCAAGTGGCACGCCCTAGGGGAGTCGAACCCCTCTTTTCAGAATGAAAATCTGACGTCCTAACCGATAGACGAAGGGCGCGTGCGCTTGTGGTGTGGCGCCCTTATAGTCAGGCTCCGGTTGGTCCGCAAGCGAAAAAATTGATTTTTCTCGCTTCGTGACGAGTTTTTTTATGGAGGCCGGAAGGGCTGTGGAAAACTGCGCCCGAACTGGCCAAGGCCTTGAAATATCGCCCCTATCGCTGCGCGTCAGTAATGGCCCCATGTCTTGCGGGAGGCGGGGGACGCAGTCTCTAACCCTTAGCTGGCAAAGGCGGCCGGCTCGATGAAGCGGATGCTGTGGGGAGAGCTGAAGGGGAAAGGCAAGCCGGTCGATTTGCCTGTTGGCGTTTCGTCCGGCTTGCCTTCCATCGGGGGGGACAGCATTCTAACGTGCCCGACGGGAATCGGTTCCGGCACATTGATCACGCGTGACGAATTTGCCAGCTGATGCAATGTTGTCATATTCTGAAGGGGAAAAACACGAAGGCAAGTGGCACGCCCTAGGGGAGTCGAACCCCTCTTTTCAGAATGAAAATCTGACGTCCTAACCGATAGACGAAGGGCGCGTGCGCTTGTGGTGTGGCGCCCTTATAGTCAGGCTCCCGAAGGTCTGCAAGCGGAAAAATGCATGATTTGACAAAAAAATGACATGGGCCCCCAGAAGCCCTGAAAAACAAGGATTCCTGTTTCGTAACAAATGGTTAAACTGCGACGCTGCGCCCATTTTCGTGCTCTTGGCGCTTCGAAAGCGGTGGAATCACGGAATCGAAATCGTCGCGCTCGTGCATGGAGATAAAGATTTCAGCAGGTCTCCAGAAACGAAAACGGGGCCGAAACGGCCCCGCTCGATATACGTGTCGATCGCAGTCTCAGTGCAAAATCTGGCTGAGGAACAGCCGGGTGCGCTCGTGCTGCGGGTTGTCAAAGAATTCGGCGGGCGAGTTCTGTTCGACGATCTGGCCCTGGTCCATGAAGATGACGCGGTTTGCCACCTGGCGGGCGAAGCCCATTTCGTGGGTGACGCACAGCATCGTCATGCCGTCTTCGGCAAGGCTCACCATGGTGTCGAGCACTTCCTTGACCATTTCCGGATCGAGCGCCGAGGTCGGCTCGTCGAACAGCATGATCTTCGGCTTCATGCAGAGCGAGCGGGCAATCGCCACGCGCTGCTGCTGGCCGCCGGAGAGCTGGCCGGGATATTTGTTCGCCTGCTCGGGGATCTTGACGCGCTTCAGATAGTGCATCGCCACTTCTTCGGCTTCCTTCTTGGGCATCTTGCGAACCCAGATCGGCGCCAGCGTGCAGTTTTCGAGGATCGTCAGATGCGGGAAGAGGTTGAAGTGCTGGAACACCATGCCGACTTCACGACGCACCTCATCGATCTTCTTAAGGTCGTTGGTGAGTTCGATGCCATCGACATTGATCGTTCCCGACTGATGTTCTTCAAGACGGTTGATGCAGCGGATCATGGTCGATTTGCCCGACCCGGAAGGACCGGCGATAACGATGCGTTCGCCCTTCATGACCTTCAGGTTGATATCGCGCAGCACGTGGAAGTCGCCATACCACTTGTTCATGCCGATGAGTTCGATCGCCACGTCCGTAGTCGAGACGGTCAGTTTTTTTGCTTGGGTTTCTGCCATTTGAGCGTCCCTTATCGTTTATGCCCGGTGTCGAGGTGCCGTTCCATGAACAGCGAATAACGCGACATGCCGAAGCAGAATATCCAGAATACGAAGCCTGCGAAAATATAGCCAGTCATGGCGGTGACGGGTGTGGCCCAGTTCGCATCCGATTGGTTGAGTGTGACAATGCCGAGCAGATCGAACATGCCGATGATCGAAACCAGCGACGTGTCCTTGAACAGCCCGATGAAGGTGTTGACGATGCCCGGAATGACGAGCTTCAGCGCCTGCGGCAGCACGATCAGCCGCGTCTTCTGCCAGTAGTTCAGACCGAGCGAATCCGCACCTTCATATTGTCCCTTCGGAATGGCCTGCAGGCCGCCGCGGATCACCTCCGCCATATACGCCGAGGAGAACAGCGACACGCCGACGAGCGCGCGCAGGAATTTGTCGAAGGTCCAGCCGTCGGGCAGGAACAGCGGCAGCATGATGCTGGCGAAGAACAGGACGGTAATCAGCGGAATGCCACGAATGACCTCGATGAAGAGCACGCAGAGCATCTTGATCACCGGCAGGTTCGACCGCCGGCCAAGCGCCAGAAGAATGCCGAAGGGGAGTGACACCGTGATCCCGAAGAACGACAGGATGAGGGTCACCATCAGGCCGCCCCACAGCTGCGTTTCCACCTTCGGCAGGCCGAAGACGCCGCCGATGAGCAGGAAGAACGCAATGAAGGGCAGGATGATGAAAAGCGCCAGCGCATTCAGTCGCTTGAACGGCGCTTTTGGAATCAGCATCGGTATAAGCAGGATGGCGAACGTCACCATCACCAGGATGGGACGCCAGCGTTCGTCGATCGGATAGCGACCGAAGACGAATTGGCCGAGCTTTGCCGAAACGAAAGCCCAGCACGCACCGGACTGGCCGTCCGGCAGCGCGCCGCCCTGCGAAGCGGTCAGGCAGGCGATACGATCGCTGCCGGTCCATACCGCGTCGATGAACAGCCACTTGATGATCGGCGGCACCAGATAGGCGAGCAGGGCAAGGGCGATAACCGTGAGAACGGTGTCCTTAGGCGTGGCGAAGAGTTTGGTGCGCAGCCAGTGGCCGAAGCCGACGGCGCTCGAGGGCGCGGGTTTGGCGTCCTCGATGGTCTGTCGCACGAATGCGTGATTGCTGATCGTCATCGTTATCGCTCCACCAGGGCCATTTTCGCATTGAACCAGTTCATGACCACGGCCGTGAGCAGGGACAGCGAGAGATAGATGACCAGCCAGATTGCAACGACTTCGACTGCCTGTCCCGTCTGGTTCAGGATCGTGCCGCCGACCGAGACGATGTCGGCGAAGCCGACAGCGACCGCAAGCGAGGAGTTCTTGGTCAGGTTGAGATACTGGCTCGTCAGCGGCGGGATGATGATGCGCATCGCCTGCGGAACGACGATCAGGCGCGTCGTGGTGCTGGAGCGAAGTCCCAGTGCATCCGCAGCTTCCGTCTGACCCTTCGCTACAGCCTTGATGCCGCCGCGAACGATTTCGGCGATAAAGGAGGCGGTATAGAAGGAAAGCGCCAGGAACAGCGACATGAATTCAGGTGCGACAACCGCGCCGCCCGACAGGTTGAACCGCCCGGCAATCGGATAGTCGAATGTCAGCGGCGCCCCGAGCGCCAGAAACGTCGCCAGCGGCAGGCCGATGATGAGAAGCGTCACCGTTATGCCGGTGCGGAACTGCTGTCCGGTTCTCTCCTGTCTGGCCTTCGCCCAGCGGTAAACGAAGACGCTGAGAACGATGGCGACCAGGAAGGCCAGCGGCACGAGCCAGGTGCCTTCTCCCCACAGCGGCTTGGGATAGAAGAAGCCGCGATTGTTGAGGTAGGCTCCAAGCGGAAGCTCGAGCGACTCGCGCGCCTGCGGCAGAACCGAGATGACGCCCTTGTACCAGAAGAAGATGACGAGCAGCGGCGGGATGTTGCGGAAGATTTCCACATAGGCCTGCGCGAGTTTCGAAATCAGCCAGTTATTGGACAGCCGGGCGATGCCGACGATGAAACCGATGATCGAGGCGGCGATGATGCCGAAAAATGCAACCTGGATCGTGTTGAGAATGCCAACGAGCAATGCCCGGCCATAGGTCGCGTCGCTGGTATAAGCGATCAGCGACTGGCCGATATCGAAACCGGCTCTTCCGTTGAGGAAGCCGAAGCCGGACGAGATGTTTGACCGTTGAAGATTGGTGATCGTATTCGTCACGATGATCCAGACGAAGGCGGCCAGGACGACGACTGTCAGGACCTGATAAAAAATGCCGCGTATGCGTGGATCGTAGATAAGTGACGACGCGCTTTGCGCGCGCGATCGTTGCGAACTGACCGCGTTGCCTGCCATAGGCACCTTTCCCTTTTATGTGCTCTTTGCGAGCTTATTTATATAATTTGAAGCGGAGGCCGGGCGTTGCCCAGCCTCCTTATGATCTAGCCGGTAATGGGGCCGATCAACGGACCGGCGGTGCGTATTGCAGGCCGCCCTTGGTCCAAAGCGCGTTCTGGCCACGCTCGATCTTCAGCGGAGAGCCAGCGCCGACGTTGCGGTCGAAGACTTCGCCGTAGTTACCCACCAGCTTGATGATGTTGTAGGCCCAGTCGTTGGTCACACCGAGATCGGTACCGATCTTGGTGCCTTCTTCCGTGCCGAGCAGGCGCTTCACGTCCGGATTGGCGCTGTTCTTCTGCTCATCGACATTCTTGGAGGTGATGCCAAGCTCTTCGGCGTTGACCATCGCATAGTGAACCCAGGTCACGATGTCGAACCACTGGTCGTCACCCTGGCGAACGGCCGGGCCAAGCGGCTCCTTGGAGATGACTTCCGGCAGAACGACGTTTTCGTCCGGGTTCTTGAGCTTCAGGCGGATCGCGTAAAGGCCAGACTGGTCAGTGGTGTAGACGTCGCAACGGCCAGCATCATAAGCAGAGGTCGCGTCGGCTTCCTTTTCGAAAACCACCGGGTTGTACTGCAGATTGTTGGTCTTGAAGTAGTCGGCGAGGTTGAGCTCCGTAGTTGTGCCGGTCTGCACGCAGACGGCGGCGCCGGAAAGCTCGAGAGCGGACTTCACGTTGAGGCTCTTCTTGGCGATGAAGCCCTGGCCGTCGTAGTAGTTGACGGTACGGAAGTTGAAGCCCAGCGACGTGTCGCGGCTGATCGTCCAAGTGGTGTTACGGGTCAGAACGTCGACTTCACCGGACTGGAGAGCCGGGAATCGGTCCTTGCTCGAAAGTGCGACGAACTTGGCCTTCGAAGGATCACCGAAAACCGCTGTGGCAATACCACGGCAATAGTCCACGTCGATACCGGACCATTCGCCCTTGTCATCGGGATTGGAGAATCCCGGAATGCCGGCGCTGACGCCGCAGGTGACGAAACCCTTGCCCTTCACATCCTGAAGCGTCGCAGCCGAAGCGACCGAGGCTCCTCCCAAAACTGCTGCGCCGATGGCGGCCGACAGAATTGCCTTTTTCATTTTTCCCAACCTTTGTTTGTTATCGTCACTTGGAAGGGGACCGGCATGTTTGTCTTCCCCAGCTCCCCCTTCAGCGAGATCTTTTTCGATCCGCTTTTTCTATCACAATCGCAATTGGCAGCGGGGTCAAGACGTGCGGGCAATAATTGTGCCTATAAAACGGAATTTTCCAAATTTTGGTCGGGAAGTGTGCAAAGGGTGAAAATATAAGCATATTTTTGCGGAAATTTGCACTTGCACAGTATTTGTATACTTCTTGTATTCTGATTGGCGATGCGTCAATCCGACCTGCCCAGGCGTCCCTGCGGGACTTGACCTTGCGTTGCGCTCTTAGCATTGTCGCACGCGTCAATGTTCCTTCGAAAGCTGATCTGAAATGACCAAGACAAATGACCTGCTTTCCGCCGCAGGTGTGAATACGCGCCTGACCCATGGCGGCAACGATCCCGCGGACTGTTTCGGTTTCGTCAATCCGCCCATCGTTCGCGGTTCGACCGTGCTTTTTCCCGACGCGGAGACGCTTTCGACCGAAAACCAGAAATATACCTATGGCACGCACGGCACGCCGACGACGGACGCTTTGTGCAATCTCGTCAACGAGCTGGAAGGGTCTGCCGGAACCATTCTCGTGCCCTCGGGCCTTGCGGCCATCACCGTGCCGTTCCTTGCCTATCTCGGCGCCGGCGATCATGCGCTGATCGTCGATTCCGTCTATTTTCCGACGCGCCGTTTCTGCAATACGATGCTGAAGAAGCTCGGTGTTGAGGTGGAATATTACGACCCGGCAATCGGGGAGGGCATTGAGGCTCTCATCCGGCCGAACACCAAGCTGGTACATCTGGAAGCGCCGGGCTCCAACACCTTCGAGATCCAGGATGTCAGGCTGATCACCGATATCGCTCACCGCCATGATTGCGTGGTGACGATGGACAATACCTGGGCGACTCCGCTTTATTTCAAGCCGCTCGATTTCGGCGTCGATGTCTCCATTCACGCCGCCACCAAATATCCCTCGGGTCATTCGGATGTGCTGATGGGCTTCGTTTCGGCCAATGAAAAGCACTGGAAGGCGCTTTATCAGGCCAATACCAATCTCGGCATCTGCGTCACCTCCGACGATGCCTACCAGATCCTGCGCGGCATGCGCACCATGGGAATAAGGCTGGAGCACCACCAGAAAAGCGCGCTCGATATTGCCACATGGCTGGAGAGCCGTGACGACGTCGTCCGTGTGCTGCATCCGGCGCTGCCGAGCTTTGCCGGGCACGAACTCTGGAAACGCGATTTCAAGGGCGCAAGCGGTGTCTTCTCCTTCGTGCTGAAGGCGGAAGAAGGCAAATACAAGCAGGCGGCGGCCGCCTTCCTCAATGCGCTGACCTTCTTCGGGCTCGGCTATTCCTGGGGCGGATACGAATCGCTTGCCGTTTCGGTCTCGCTTGTCGACAGAACCATCGCCAGGGGGCCCTCGGAAGGGCCGGTTATCCGCCTGCAGATCGGGCTTGAGGATATCGCCGACCTCAAGAAGGACCTTGAGGCCGGGTTTGCGGCAGCGGCCGGGGTTTGACCTCAGCCTTTGGCGCGATAGCCGTAGAGCCAGTCGAAGTCCTTCAGGAAGGCGTCGGTGGGGCGCGTGGAAAACACGAAGTCCCGCGCAATACGCACCGGGCCTGTCGCGTGATAGGCAAAACGATTGAGAGAGGCCCGTTTGCGGGCCTTTTCTATGCGCGGCAGGCGCAGGGCCTCGAAGCTGGCAAGGGCCTGCGGCAAGGGCAGGGGCTTTTCGGCATTGCCGCCTGCCGTCGCCCCCGCAAGTTCGAAAGCATCCTCTATCGCCATGGCCGCGCCTTGTGCGGCGAAGGGCATCATGGCATGCGCCGCATCGCCGATCAGCACCGTGTCGCGGTCATTGTGCCAGCGGCCCGGGCCGGCCTGATAGAGCGGCCAGAACGTCGGCTTCTCTGACGAATCGAGCAATCGGACGATATCCGGGCTGAAGCCGCGAAACTGTTCCAGCAACATGGCTTTCTGCCGCCCGCTCGATTCGGCCCGCCAGGTTGCGCCGGGGTCGGCACCCAGCGCGATGGCGACAATGTTGAAACCGCCGACTTCCTTCAGCGGATAGGCGACGATATGGCCGCCGGAACCGAGATAGGCGGTCACTGCGCTCTTGTTGATGGCTGACGGCACGTCATTTGCGGCAACGGTGAAGCGCCAGGCAATATTGCCGGAGAAGGTGGCTTTGGGGGCGGAAGGGACCGCGAAGCGGGCCGCCGACCAGACACCGTCCGCGCCGACGATCAGATCATGGTCACGGAAGGTGGTTGCGGCAATCACGTCCACCGTCGCGTTTTCGATGCGCTTGCCGAGATGCAGGCGGCAGAGCGGGTTGCGTGTCACCGCCTGGAGAAGCGCATTCTGCAGCGTCGAGCGGTGCAGCACGCCATAGGGTGCGCCCCAGCGTGTGCGCGCCACCGCGCCCATCGGCAGCGAGAGCAGCGTGGCAAGCGATTTTCCGGAGGCGAGTTCAACGCTGACCGGTTCGGTCCAGCGTGCCTCGATTTCCGGCAGCACGCCGAGTTCGGCGAGAATGCGTGCGGCATTGGGCGAGAGTTGCAGGCCTGCGCCCACTTCCGTCAGCTCACCGGCCTGCTCGATGATGTCACAGTCGATACCGTACCGGGCAAAGGAAAGGGCAGCGGTGAGACCGGCGATGCCGGCACCGACAATGGCTACGGATTTGATGGGCATTGGTGCGCCCCGATCAGGAAAAGTGGAAGGTCAGGCGGCCTTCACATGGAAGACGCAGCCCGGAGGATTGGTCTGCTCGGCCTTCAGCGACGGATTGTAGCGGTAAAGGGTGGAGCAGTAGGAACAGACCTTCTCGTTGTCGTCGCCCATATCGATGAAGATATGCGGATGATCGTAAGGAACGGAAGCGCCGGTGCACATGAATTCCTTGACGCCGATCTCGATCATGCGGTGTCCGCCATCGTTCTGGAAGTGGGGAATGGAATGCCCGGCCATGTTCGTCTCCAAATGCAATATCGTTACCGAGCCGCAATCCGTCTTCGCGTGCCGGCTCGTCGTTGCGGATATGTAGCCTCAAACGCATTGCATCTCCATAAAAATCGTCAGCAAAACATGTTCAACATTGCTAATTCCTGCCATATGGTCCGGCAAAAAGGATGTCCTTGATGAATCTCAACACGCCGCAGTTTTCCGATTTTTCCCATGACGGCCTTCGCCTTGCCTATTTCGACGAGGGCGATCCGGCGGGCGAACCGGTTCTGCTGATCCACGGCTTCGCCTCCAGCGCCAATGTCAACTGGGTGCATCCCGGCTGGCTGAAAACATTGGGGGATGCGGGCTACCGGGTGATAGCCATCGACAATCGCGGCCACGGCGCAAGCGACAAGCCGCACGATTCCGAAGCCTATTATCCTCCGGTCATGGCCGGGGATGCGGTGGCGCTGCTCAACCATCTCGGCATCGCCGAAGCGCATGTGATGGGCTATTCCATGGGCGCGCGCATTTCCGCCTTCCTTGCCATGGCGCATCCGGAGCGCGTGCGTTCGCTGGTCTTCGGCGGGCTCGGCATCGGCATGGTCGAAGGTGTCGGCGACTGGGACCCGATTGCCGAGGCGCTTCTCGCACCTTCGCTCGATGTCGTCACCCACGAGCGCGGCCGCATGTTCCGCGCCTTTGCTGACCAGACGAAAAGCGACCGGCTGGCGCTGGCCGCCTGTATCGAGACGTCGCGGGTTCTCGTCACCCGCGAACAGGCTGGGAAAATCGATGCGCCAACGCTGATAGCGGTTGGAACGAAGGACGATATCGCCGGTTCCGCTGCGGAGCTTGCCGCGATCATGCCGCATGCGCGGGCGATCGATATCCCCGGCCGCGACCACATGCTGGCCGTTGGCGACCGGGTGTTCAAGGCGGCGGTGCTGGAATTTTACCGCTCGCTTTGATCAGGAGCATTTTCAGGAAAAGTGGAGCCCGGTTTTCCGTCCGGAAATGTGGCAACGCTGACGGCACGGCAAGAAACGGTTTTTCATGCTGCATGAAGAAAAACTGAAGCCTTGCCGCCTTTAAAGTCGTCATTCGAATCCCATTTCTAATGCACGTCTTTTTCTGTATAAAGAACGACCACTGCAAACGAGGAGACCATTCATGGTCGCACGTACCGAGGCCCGTCAGCCCGAACAGCTGGCGATCGTCGATCCCATCTGGGGCAGCCTGCTCAATGAAGCCCGCAGCGCCGCGGCACAGGACCCGCTGCTTTCGGCCTTCCTTTATTCGACGATCCTCAATCACCGGTCTCTCGAAGAATGTGTGATCTACCGCATCTGCGAACTCCTCGATCATCCCGACATGCAGGCCGTGCTTCTGCGCCAGACCTTCCAGGACATGCTGGATGACTGGCCGGAATGGGGAAGCGTGCTGCGCGTCGACATTCAGGCCGTTTACGACCGCGATCCGGCCTGCACGCGCTTCATGGAGCCGCTCCTCTATTTCAAGGGGTTCCAGGCCATCCAGACCCACAGGCTCGCCCACTGGCTGCTGCAGAAGGGCCGCAAGGACTTCGCGTTTTACCTGCAAAGCCGCTCCTCGAGCATTTTCCAGACGGATATCAATCCGGCCGCGCGCATCGGCAAGGGCATCTTCCTCGATCATGCCACCGGGCTGGTGGTCGGCGAGACCGCCGTGATCGGCGACAACGTCTCCATCCTCCACGGCGTCACGCTCGGCGGCACCGGCAAGGAAGGCGCGGACCGCCATCCGAAGATCGCCAATGGCGTGATGATCGGGGCGGGGGCGAAAATCCTCGGCAATATCGAGATCGGCAGCTGCTCGCGCATCGCCGCCGGCTCGGTGGTGCTGAAGCCGGTTCCGCCCAAGACGACCGTTGCCGGCGTGCCGGCGCGTGTGGTGGGAGAAGCAGGGTGTTCCGAACCCTCGCGCCTGATGGACCAGCTTATCGGGGCCGATATCTGACCGGCCCTGTCGCGCCCCGATGGGGCCGGCATTTTCACGGTCGTCCGTGTGGAAGACACGGATGACTTGCCGCTTTCACTTTACTTTGGCCTTTGTCCCATGCCAAAAGCGGGCCAACGCGAACCGCACAGGAGAATAGTGGTGAAAGCCGACGAAATCAAAAAACTCGACGCCTATTTCAAGCGCACCTTCAACCCGACGATGGTGGTCAAGGCGCGTCCGCGCAAGGACGATTCCGCCGAAGTGTATCTTGGCGAAGAGTTTCTCGGCGTCGTTTATATCGATGACGAAGACGGCGACCGCTCCTACAACTTCTCCATGGCGATCCTCGACGTCGATCTGTAATCGTCACCATCCGGTGACGGATGGAGTTTCGCACTGAACCAGTCGCCCGTGGCGGTTACGCCGCGGGCGATTTGTTTTTTCGGCTGCTGACCTGCATCATCAGGCGGTTTTCCGGCCGCAACGTGACCCGCATCAGCGGCTCCGTATTTCCCGGGCTTTTGTTCCTGAGGTGGTCGTTCTGCAAAAGAACGGCAAGGATCGCAACAGCCTCCATCATGGCAAAGGCATTGCCGATGCAGACGCGCGGGCCGGCGCCGAAGGGCATATAGGCATAGCGGTGGCGCGCCTTGACCTTTTCAGGCTGGAAGCGTGACGGGTCGAAGCGGTCGGGTTCTTCCCACAGTGTTGTGTGCCGGTGGACGGCGTAGATCGGCACATAAAGAACGGTGCCGGCCGGGATATCGTGTTCGCCGAGCCTGAAGTCCTGCAATGCCGTGCGTGTCACGACAGGGGCGGGCGGGTAAAGCCGCATCGCTTCCGAAAATACCTGTCTGGTATAGGTCAGGCGGGCGATATGGTCGGCCGCGACCGGTTCACCGGCGGTAACGGCTTCAATCTCGTCGATGACCTTGCGCTCCACGTCGCTGTTTTGCGAGAGCAGATGGAAGGTCCAGGCAAGGCCGAGGGCCGTGGTTTCATGACCGGCGGTGATGAAGGTCAGGAGATTGTCGATGATTTCCGTGTCGCTCATCATGCGCCCCGTTTCCGGATCTTTCGCTTCGAGCAGCATGGAAACCAGATCGTTCCTCTCGATCGGATTTTGTCGCCTTTCGGAAATGACGGTTGCAAGGCTGGAGCGAAGATAGTCCACCGCCGCGCGCGCCTTGCGCCGGCCCGGATGCGGAAGCCATTCCGGTGCGCCCAGCATGGCGAGTGCGAAGGTCCAGCCCGTGGGTTTCAGATAATCGGTGATGCTTTGCTCGACGCGGGCTATATCGATGCCGTGGCCGCCGGACATCATGGTTTCGACGATGATATCGAAGGTCGTCCGCATCATCTCATGGCCGATATCGATGTCGCCGGCGGGCGATGCGTGCCAGCGCTGTTGCGTGCGGCGCGCGGCGTCGATCATGACCGGCAGCAATTCCAGCAGCTTCTCGTGCCGGAATGCTGCGGCGACGGATTGCCTTTGCCACTTCCAGTGATCGCCATCGGCCGTCAGAAGTCCCTGGCCGAGCGCGGGGCCGAGGGCGCGGCGCACATCTTCGCCCTTGCCGAGCAGATGGGCGTTCTTGACAAGCGCCTCATGAATAAGCGCGGGATCGGCAAGATGAACCCGCATGACGCCGCCGAGACGGGTAAAGACCGCCGGCTCGCTGAAAATTTCCGGCGGCAGAGCCTTCAGCGGATTGCGGATGAGCGACAGCGCGACGCGGGCGGTTGCGAATTTGGAGACGGGAGCGATTCCGGGCGTATCCGGGGAGGCGGTGCGAAGGTCGGTTCCGGTCATTTTACAGGTCCTTTGTCCGCGTTGAACACTTACATTTCCTGTTAAGGTGTATACCTTATTGTGGGTATTTAAGGTGCATACCTTAGATTTCAATGGTCGGGTTCGAAATCAATGAAGAAAAGCAGTACCGCGCGGACGGCAGCACGTCCCACACGCCAGAGAATTCTCGACGCCGCTCTTACTCTGTTTAACGAGCGCGGGCCTGACCATGTGACGACCGCCGAAATCGCAAGGGCGGTGGAGATCAATGAGGGCAATCTCTATTATCACTTCCGCACCAAGGAAGCACTGGTTCTAGCGCTGTTTGCCCGGTTCGAAGCCGATGCGCTGGCAATTGTCGGAAAGATTGACGGGGCCGATGAGGGAGCGGCGGCAACCTATGCCGGTTTTCTGCGGCTATGGTTTTCGCTGGTGTGGGACTACCGGTTCCTGTTTCGCGATCTGGTCGGTCTTGTCTCTTCCGCCCCGGCGCTGGTGGAGCCCGTGCGAACCATAAGCGCCGCGATGCGCCTTGCCGTCGGCGATATCGTCGCGCGCATGGAGAAAGCGGGCCTCGCTGCGATACCGGAGGAAGAACGGCCTGCCGTTTTGACGAACCTATGGATCGTCTCCACCTATTGGGCGTCCTATCTCAACCTTCAGGAAGGCATCACCGAGTTCGGTCCGCCGCAGCTGGACTGGGGATTGAAGCAGGTCTCAAGCCTGTTCAGGCCCTATCTCTCCCCGGAAGCGAAAGCCGAGCTGGAGGCGCTGCTGGTAGGGGAGCCGTAAGTTTCACCGGGTAGTGACAGGGCCGGAAAACAGGGACGCCCGCGACGATATCCGTCGCGGGCGCCTTTACAATTATCAGCCATATGCCGCTGAAGTATCAGGCAGCCTTCAACAGATCGCCATGCGGATCGAGGACGAACTTGGTGGCCGCGCCCTGATCGAAGCTTTCATAGCCCTGCACCGCATCGTCGAGCGCAATGATCTTGGCGTTGACGATATCGGCAATCGGCAGGCGGTCGTGCAGGATCGCCTGCATGAGCTGGCGGTTATATTTCAGCACCGGCGTCTGTCCGGTGTGGAAGGATTGCGCTTTTGCCCAGCCGAGGCCGAAGCGCAGCGACAGGCTGCCCTGTTTCGCCGCCGCATCCACCGCGCCGGGGTCTTCGGTGACGTAGAGGCCCGGAATGCCGATGGAGCCGGCGGCGCGGGTGATTTCCATCATCTGGTTGAGAACGATGGCCGGCTGTTCGCCGCCCGCATGGCCGCGCGCTTCGAAGCCGACGGCGTCGATGGCGCTATCCACCTCGTTGGTGCCGACGATTTCGGCGATCATGTCGCCCAGCCGGTCGCCCTTGGAAAGATCGACGGGTTCAAAACCGACTTTTGCCGCGTGCGCAAGGCGATCCTTGTTGAAATCGCCGATCATGACGACCGCAGCACCGAGAATGCGGGCGGATGCGGCGGCGGCAAGGCCGACCGGGCCGGCGCCCGCAACATAGACCGTGGAGCCGACGCCGACGCCCGCCTTGACGGCGCCATGGAAGCCGGTCGGCAGAATGTCGGACAGCATGGTGAGGTCGCGGATCTTCGACATCGCCTTGTCGCGGTCCGGGAACTTCAGCAGGTTGAAATCGGCATAGGGGATGGTGACATAGCGGGCCTGTCCGCCGATCCAGCCGCCCATATCGACATAACCGTACGCGCCGCCGGCGCGGGACGGGTTCACCGTCAGGCAGACGCCGGTATCCTGCGACTTGCAGCAACGGCAGCGGCCGCAGGCGACGTTGAAGGGCACCGAGACGATATCGCCAATTTCCAGCATCTCGACATCGACGCCTTTTTCGATGACTTCACCGGTGATCTCATGGCCGAGGACGAGGCCCGGCATCGCCGTGGTGCGGCCGCGTACCATATGCTGGTCGGAGCCGCAGATATTGGTGGAAATCACCTTGAGAATGACGCCGTGCTCGATGCGGCGGCCATCCGGCGCCTCAAGCTTCGGGTCATCGATATCGCGAACCTCGACCTGACCCGGCCGCATGTAGACGACGCCTCTGTTCCTGCTCATATCCATCTCCTCCATGGTTTGAACACCGTACCTGTCCGCTCCTCCGGAAACAGGTGACTCCATGGGTGCAGCAAACCATGTGAGGGGAGATGTGGCGTTCGGGAATACGACACGCGGTGTGGTCGTAACGACACCGCGTTTCGCCCGATGTCACGGTGGCGTTATCTGTCGAGCGGTTTTCTGAGGCGGCCGGCGGCGTCCTGAATATATTGCCAGGCGACACGGCCCGAGCGGCCGCCGCGCGTGGTCGCCCATTCCAGCGCCTCGTGATGCAGCGTTTCGCGGTCAAGACCCAGATCGAAATGCGCCGCATAGCTGTCGATCATCGTCAGATAATCTTCCTGGCCGCATTTGTGGAAACCGAGCCACAGGCCGAAACGGTCCGAGAGCGAAACCTTCTCCTCCACCGCTTCCGAAGGGTTGATGGCGGTGGACTGCTCGTTTTCCATCATGTGGCGCGGCAGAAGATGGCGGCGGTTGGAGGTCGCATAAAACAGCACATTGTCCGGCCGGCCTTCGATGCCGCCGTCCAGCGCCGCCTTCAGCGATTTATAGGCCGTATCGTCATGGTCGAAGGAGAGGTCGTCGCAGAAGACGATGACGCGATGGCCGGAGGCCTTCAATATATCGAGCAAAGCGGGCAGGGTGTGGATGTCCTCGCGGTGCACTTCCACCAGTTTCAGCGAAACGCCGCTTGCCGCGCGCACATCTTCGTGAACGGCCTTGACCAGCGAGGATTTGCCCATGCCGCGCGCACCCCACAACAGCACGTTATTCGCGGCAAAACCTTCCGCGAAACGCAGCGTGTTTTCGTGGAGAATGTCGCGGACGTGGTCGACGCCACGGATGAGCTTCAGGGCGATGCGGTTGGGGCGGGGAACCGGCTGGATAAAGGAGTTGACTGGCGCCCAGACGAAACAATCGGCCGCATTCCAGTCGTTTACGGCGGGCGCCGGCCCGGCCAGACGTTCCACGGCGATGGTGAGCCGGCGCAGTTCTGAAAGAAGCAGGGAGGCCGTTTCTTCTCGAATCATGGTGTTTCTTCCGCTTGTCTGGTGTTCAAAACTCTGTTTTGCGCCCGGCCTAGCATGGCGTTTCAGGCCCATAAAGGTTAAGAGGTCCGGAATCGGTACGGCGTGGGCCCTGCATCTGTTGCAATCCCGGCGTTCCCCACTATATTCCGGCGGCTTGAAAGCTGGGGCGGCATCCAAGGTCGTGCCGTAATTCTGAGGAGTTTTATATGTTCATTAGTCAAGCTTTTGCCCAGGACGCAGCGGGCGGCGCATCGGCCTTCGGTTCCGGCCTTGAGATGCTTTTCCTGTTTGCGCCGCTTATGGTGGTCTGGTACTTTTTCCTTATCCGCCCGCAGCGCGCGCAGATGAAGAAGCGCCAGGAAACGCTGACCAATATTCGCCGTGGCGATCAGGTCGTTCTCGGCGGCGGCATCGTCGGCAAGGTGACCAAGGTCATCGATGACAATGAACTCGAAGTCGAAATCGCCGAAGGCGTGAAAATCCGTGCCGCCCGTGCCTACATCGCCGAAGTGCGTGTGAAGGGCGAAGTGGTCAAGACGGAAGCCGCTTCCTGATCCTGCCGGATTATCGAATGCCCGATTGCGAATTTTGACGGGTTGCGCAAAGCGCTACCCCAACCCTGACCGAGATCGAAATGCTTCATTTTTCCCGTTGGAAAACAGTCTTCATCTGGCTGCTTGTGCTGGCAAGCGTCTTCATCGCTTCTCCCAACCTGTTTACGGACAAACAGCTGGAGGGCATGCCTGCCTGGTACAAGGACAACAAGGTAACGCTCGGTCTCGACCTTCAGGGCGGTTCGCACATCATGCTCAAGATCGAGCGTTCCGACATCGTCAAGGAACGGCTTGAAACGATCGTGGGTGATGTGCGCACGCAGCTTCGCGACGCCAACATCCGCTATTCGGGGCTGACCGGCAACGGCCAGCAGATTCAGGTCCGCATCAGCGATCCCGCTCAGGTGGAAGCCGCCAAGAACGCGCTTCGCGACCTGACGCAGCCGGTGTCCGCCGGCACGCTGGTCGGCGGCTCCATCACCGAAGTGACGATGAATGACGGCGGCGACAATCTGCTCAGGCTCAACCTGACGGATGAAGGCATCGACTACCGCCTGTCATCCGCCGTTTCGCAATCCATCGAAGTCGTGCGCCGTCGCGTTGACGAAGTCGGCACCACCGAGCCGCTCATCCAGCGTCAGGGTTCGGACCGCATCATCGTGCAGGTGCCTGGCCTTCAGGATCCGCAGCGCCTGAAGTCGCTTCTGAACCAGACGGCAAAGCTCTCCTTCCGCATGGTCGATACGACGATGCCGGTGCAGGAGGCGATGAACGGCCGTCCGCCCGCGACCTCCGAGGTTCTCTATTCGCAGGACGATCCGCCGGTTCCCTATCTGGTGGAACGTCGCGCGCTTGTTTCCGGCGACAATCTCGTCGACGCGCAGGCAAGCTTCAACCAGCAGACCAACGAGCCGGTCGTTACCTTCCGCTTCGACAGCCGCGGTGCGCAGCGCTTCGCGCAGGCGACGCAGCAGAATGTCGGCAAGCCTTTCGCCATCGTTCTCGATAACCAGGTCATTTCCGCACCTGTCATCCGCGAGCCGATCATCGGCGGTTCGGGGCAGATTTCGGGTAATTTCTCGGTGCAGGGCGCCAACGATCTCGCGGTCCTGCTGCGCGCCGGTGCGCTGCCGGCCACGCTGACCGTGGTTGAAGAACGCACCGTCGGCCCGAGCCTCGGTAACGACTCCATCACCGCCGGCCTGACGGCCAGCGCCATCGGCGCCGTTGGAGTCCTCATCTTCATGTTCGTCTTTTATGGCTTCTTCGGCCTGCTGGCGAACATCGCCCTCATCGTCAACGTCATCATGCTGCTCGCTGTGTTGAGTGTGATCGGATCGACGCTGACCTTGCCGGGTATTGCCGGTATCGTCTTGACCATCGGCATGGCTGTGGATTCGAACGTTCTGATCTATGAGCGAATACGCGAGGAGGTGAAGAGCGGTAAACCGCTGATCCAGTCATTGGATAACGGCTTCACCCGCGCCTTTGCGACCATTATCGACGCCAACCTGACGACGCTGATCGTGGCAAGCGTGCTGTTCTACATGGGCACCGGTCCGGTGAAGGGCTTCGCAGTCACGCTGGCCGTCGGTATCATCACGACCGTCTTCACGGCCTATACGCTAACAGCGTGGATGTTCGGCTACTGGGTTCGCCGCAGCCGTCCGAAGCACCTGCCGAAGGGTGTCCGCACCGCCATGTTCGACGGTCGCGACATTCCCTTCATGCGTTATCGCCGCGTGGTGTTCATGATCACCGGCGCTATCATGCTCGCCTGCGTCGGCGGTTTCGTGGCCAAGGGTCTGAACCTCGGCATCGATTTCCAGGGCGGTTCGGTCATCGAAGTGCGCGCCAAGCAGGATGAAGCCGATCTCGCCGATATTCGCGATCGTCTGAACCAGCTCAACCTCGGTGAAATACAGGCGCAGAATTTCGGTACGCCGCAGGATGTTCTCATCCGCATTCAGGCGCAGGACGGCGGCGAAAATGCCGAGCAGTCCGCCATCACCATGGTGCGCGGCGAGCTTGAGGACAAATACGACTTCCGCCGCGTGGAAGTCGTGGGTCCTGCCGTGTCTGGCGACCTGACCGTTACGTCCACCATCGGCGTTATGCTCGCCATGGCGGCGATCATGGTCTACATCTGGGTTCGCTTCGAGTGGCAGTTTGCACTCGGCGCGGTCATCTCCATGGTGCACGACGTGGTCTTCACGATCGGACTGTTCGTCTTCCTTGGGATAGAGTTCAATCTGACCAGTATCGCGGCGATCCTTACGATCATCGGTTATTCACTGAACGACACCGTCGTCATCTACGACCGTGTCCGTGAAAACCTCAGGCGATACAAGAAGATGCCGCTTTCCATGATCATCGACGTGTCGCTGAACCAGACGCTGTCGCGCACGATCCTCACAGGTCTGACCGTGCTTCTGGCACTGCTGGCGCTGTATCTCTTCGGCGGCGAGGTCATCCGTTCCTTCACCTTCGCCATGCTGTTCGGTGTCGGTATCGGCGTGTTCTCCTCGGTCTACATCGCCGCTCCAGTGCTGATCGCCTTCAAGCTGCGTCCTGATAGCAAGGATGCGGAAGACGAGAAGGACGACAAGAAAGAAAACAACACCGGCGCCATTGGCGGCAAGCCTGCCGTCTGATGGCCGGCGGGATTGAAATACGCCCGGCCCATTTTCCCGGCCGGGCGCCCATCGATGCCTATGGCAATGGCGGGTTCCGTTTTGCCGACATGTCGCATCGCGGTTCGCTTCTGCTCCTGCCTTCGGGCATCTATGGGTGGGAGCCTGTCGATGCGAAAGAACTGACGGTCGGACATTTCGAAAAGGTTCTGGCGGAAGCGCAGGATATCGAAGTGCTGCTGATCGGCACGGGCGACGGCATGCGGGTTCTGCCGAAGGAATTGCGCGCCGCCTTCAAGGAGGCGGGCATTTCGGTGGATCCGATGAGCACGGGGGCTGCCGTGCGCACCTATAATATCATGCTGTCGGAATCGCGCGCCGTGGCTGCGGCGCTGATTGCCGTCGAAGGCTGACAGGACGTTTCGCGCGGGGAACCATGGCACCCACAGAAAATCTCGACGTCTGCCTCGCGACGCTGCGCGATACCGATCGCGACCGCTATCTCGCCTGTCTTCTGTCGCCTGCCGACAGGCGTAATGCGCTTGCCGCGCTATACGCCTTCAATGCCGAAATAGCCCGCATCCGCGATTCCGTGCGCGAAGCGCTGCCCGGCGAGGTGCGCATGCAATGGTGGCGCGATCTTCTCGACGGCAATCCACATGGCGACAGCCAATCCCACCCGGTGGCAGCAGCGCTTTTGACGACGATCGAGCACTATCGCCTGCCGCGCCCGGTTCTCGCCAATATGATCGAGGCGCGTATCTTCGATCTCTATGACGACCTGTTCGAGGATCGCAATGCGCTGGAAGGTTATGCCGGAGAGACCGCATCCGCATTGATCCAGCTTGCAAGCCTCGTGCTTTCCGCTGAAGACGCCGCATCCAGCGCGGAGGCGGCAGGGCACGCGGGCGTGGCGCAGGCCATGGCGGGCATGCTGCTGCTCATGCCGCTGCACCGGCGTCGCGGGCAGGTCTATATTCCCGCCGATATGCTGGCTGCGGCCGGGCTCGACCGCGAAACATTTCTTGAAGGGCAGGACAGGCAGCGCATCGGCATCGCCATCGAAATTTTCGCGGCCCATGCGCTGGATCATATTGAGAAGGCGAGACGCGCGAAGATTTCAAAAAATGTCTTTGCCGCCTATCTTCCCGTCGCCCTCTCCGCGCCGGTCATCGCTGCCGCGAGAAAGGCTGGGAGCGGCGTATTCGACGGAGACCTGCAACTGTCGCAGCTTCGCCGGCAATGGCTGCTGGCAAAGGCTTCCTTCCTCAAGCGTTTCTGACGGTGCGGACCGTGCCAGGCTGCGAAACGACGTCGATCCCGCAAAGCCACACTTCACACAAGCCTCGGCCTATATGAACCTGAACCGAGTTCGCATCGTTTCGATTCGCGAATCTTGATGTTTCGATGCTGAGGGAGCGTCCCGGATGAGTATTGCGATCTGGATTATCGTTTTCGTGCTGCTTTCGGTCTTCGCTGTTTATGCCTGGCGCATGTCGCGGGCGACGGATGAGGATAACAGTCATGATGTGGGGCAGGCGATCATGGATTTCGCCCGCGCCTTTCCCAATGAGGCGATCAGAAGTCTGCATATGACGGCGGATGGCGGTGCAGCCTTCGTGCGGCTGCACGACAACAAAGCCGGCTTCATGCGCAATATGGGATCGCATTATGTGTGCGTGATGATCGATCCCGAGCGGATCCGGGTCGAAAGTCTTGAAAGCGGCGACGGTTTCGTCGTCACCTTTTTCGACATGCCGAAATATAGCGGCTCATACCGGTTCAAATCGGCCGGAGAGGCGGCCGAGGTTTCCCTCTGGCTGCTCGGCAGTCTCGTGGAGGCGCAGGACCATCACGACGAAGGCCCGCTGCCCTCGAACGGTTGAGGCACGTCAGGTGTCGGCTGTCACTGCCCGTCAAGCGGCGGGTTCGCACCGGCCTGCTGGCGCTCGCGCCAGATGATGAACAGGCCGGATGCGACGATGATGAGGATGCCGAGCCATTTCGACGGCGTCGGGAAATCCGAAAACAGCGCATAACCGAGGATCGTCGCCGAGATGATCTCGAAATACTGGAACGGCGCCAGCAGAGAGAGCGGCGCCAGCCGGAAGGCCCTGACGATCAGCAGGTGCATGTAGCCGGATATCGACCCCAACAATACGAGCAGGGCAAGTGCGAAGCCGGATTGCGGCAGCGAGACGGCAAAATCCTTGTCGCCCAGCGCATCGCCGGCGAAAAGTGCGGCCCCCATGAACACTGTTCCCGCAATGCCCGACATTGTCTGCATGACAAGCGGGCTGTCGGCATCGCCGATGGCGCGGTTCAGGAAGAGGTAGAGCGTATAAAGAAAGGCGCAGGCGACCGGCAGGAGCGATGTCCAGCCGAAGATTTCGAAACTCGGCTGAATGACGATCAGGGCGCCGCCGAAGCCGACCGCAATCGCTGTCCAGCGCTTCCAGCCCACCTTGTCGCCGAGGAAGAGGGCCGACATCATCGTCAGCATGAAAGGCTCGACGAAATAGATCGCGAAGACATCGGCGAGCGGCATGTATTTGACGGCGGCGAAAAACATCAGGCTGGCCGAGGCGTGCAGGACGCCACGCAGGCAGTTCATCCACGGTCGTTTGGCGCTGAACAGCGCCCTGTGCGACACCACCAGCAGCAGCGGCAGGGTGCAGAGCACCTGGAAAAAGAAGCGGTAGAAGGTCACCTGCGCCGGCGACATGCCGCCGCTCACCGCCATATATTTGGCAATCGCATCCATGACCGGCAGCACCAGCATGCAACCCGCCATGATGGTCATGCCCTTGGCGATATCGTTGAAACCGGTCTGGCTGGTCATGGATCGGGGAGTCATGGGTCAGGCTGCGCTTTCGACCAAAAGGTCCAACGGGAGAGGGGACGCCCGCAAGGTCGCCCCCTTCCGGGGTCAGGCGGCCTTCTGGCGCGGCAGGCTCTTCATATCAATGACGAAGCGATAACGCACATCGCTTTTTATCATGCGTTCATAAGCGTCGTTGATCTGATCGATGTCGATCATCTCGATTTCGGCGGCGATGCCTTTTTCGGCGCAGAAATCCAGCATTTCCTGCGTCTCGGGAATGCCGCCGATCATCGAACCGGCAAAGGTCTTTCGACCGGGAATGAGGCTGAAGGCCATAACCGAGAGCGGCTTTTCCGGTGCGCCGACCTGCACCAGCGCGCCGTCACGTTTCAGCAGCGCGAGATAGGCGTTGATGTCATGGTCGGCGGCCACGGCGTCGATGATGAGATCGAGGCTCGAGGCGGCTTTTTTCATCTGCTCGGCATCGCGCGAGACGATCACCTCGTGTGCGCCGAGCTTTTTCGCATCCTCTGCCTTGCTGGGCGACGTCGTGATCATCACCACGGTTGCGCCCATGGCATTGGCGAGCTTGACGGCCATATGGCCAAGACCGCCAAGACCGACGACGCCGACACGCTTGCCGGGTCCGGCGTTCCAGTGGCGCAGTGGCGAATAGGTGGTGATACCCGCGCAGAGCAGGGGTGCCGCTGCCGCCGGATCGAGGCCTTCGGGAATATTGAGGACGTAACGGTCATCGACGACGACGTGGGCGGAATAACCGCCGAGCGTATGTGCACCGCCGCCCATCGCTTTGTCGGGCGAATTATAGGTGCCGGTCATGCCGTTTTCGCAATATTGCTCCAGACCCTCGGCGCAGCTGGCGCATTCCCGGCAGCTATCGACGATACAGCCGACGCCGACGCGGTCGCCCACCTTGAACCGGGTGACCTGCGCGCCGACACGGCCGACGCGGCCGATGATTTAGTGGCCGGGAACGCAGGGATAGAGGGAGCCCGGCCATTCGCTGCGGGCAGTGTGGATATCGGAGTGGCAGACGCCACAGAATTCGATCTCGATTTCGACATCGCGGGGGCCGGGATCGCGACGCTTGATGGTCGCGAGCTTCATCGGCGAAGAGCCGTCATCGCAGGCATAGGCGGACGTAGTGAACATGATCGCTCCTCCTCTTGTGGTGATCGATGCTGGAAACACCGGCCTGCGGCAAAGGTTGCGGTGGGATCAGCCGCCTGCGCCGGTTTCGGGCACTGCCTCGCCAAACACCTCCTCAAAGGCCTCGCGCAGCAGAACGTCGACGTCGCCGATCATAACCGGCAATCCAAGATCGACAAGGCTGGTGACGCCATAGGCGCTGATGCCGCAGGGAACGATGCCGGAAAAATGCGAGAGGTCCGGATCGACATTGATCGAGAGCCCGTGGAAGCTCACCCATTTGCGCAGCCTGATGCCAAGTGCCGCGATCTTGTCCTCGGCCATGCCGCCATCGGGAAGCAGCGGTTTTTCCGGCCGCCGGACCCAGACGCCGACGCGGTCCTCGCGCCGCTCGCCACGCACATTCATCTTGTCGAGCGTGCGGATGATGACATCCTCCAGCGCCGCCACATAGGCGCGGACATCCTGCCGCCGCCGCTTCAGGTCGAGCATGACATAGACGACCCGCTGTCCCGGCCCGTGATAGGTATATTCGCCGCCACGACCCGTGGCGAAGACGGGAAAACGCTCCGGTTCTATGAGGTCGGCGGCATCGGCGCTGGTGCCGGCGGTATAGAGCGGCGGATGTTCCAGAAGCCAGACGAGTTCGTCGGCCTCGCCGCTGGCAATGGCGGCGACTTCACGCTCCATTTCCTCAATCGCCTGCTCATAAGGGACGAGGCCTTCCGAGATTCGCCAGCGAACGGGCGGCGAACCGGGGGCGGGGAGCATGTTTGTCTCGATATCGGTGCGTGTGAGCATGAAAAAGTCCTTTCCACAGCCTTCTCGCAAAATGGCGACAGGGCCGCAACCCCAGCATTTCCGGGCTTCCTGCATATAGGATGGTGCGGTGCGATTTTTAATTTCAAAAAACTGTCACGACGCTCTTGTGCACCGAAAATCCTTTTGCTACATGCACCCCCGTCGGCGCAAGTCGACGCCTACCACGATGCGGTCGTGGCGGAATTGGTAGACGCGCAGCGTTGAGGTCGCTGTGGGGCAACCCGTGGAAGTTCGAGTCTTCTCGACCGCACCAAAGAAACCCGCTTCGGCGGGTTTTTTCTTTTTTAGCCAGTCGTTTAGCTTGCCTTCTGTTTCCGGTCCCCGGTTCGTTGGACCGTATCGGATGTGTCCCAAGTCACACCAATCTGCTTTATCCCGCAGCCAGAGCGCCACGAATTAACGGCGGCAAATTATCGACCTGCCGCCGTTCGAATTGAATGGACGAGGTGGATCAGCGTCGGTTGCGCTGGCCGTCACCGACACGGTAGGGGTCACCATCCATGACCTGATCCATGCGCCACTCGTTTCCACGATATGGACTATGCCACGTCTGGCACCCGGCCAGAAAGACGGTTGCGGTCAACAATCCGAAAGTGAGGGCGGCTCGCACCATATTGAACTCCTTCGACATGTCATCACAAGCCATGTAGGCGCAGGCAGGTGGTTTTGCGATGCCTCTTCGAAATTTATCGTCCATTTCGGAACCCTGGAGCACGTCCGGTCAAAACGGAATCGTGGGGCGTGCTCTATCGCTTTGTTTTTTCGCATTCCGGGACGTAAAACCGCTACGCACTTTTACTGGAAATGCTCCAGCTGGATTTGGTCATCGTCAAATTTCAGTGGATATCGATGCACGCTGTAGTAGCCGTGCGTTTCCCCCTACAAAAAGGAGGGGTGGAATATTAGAGGTCCGATGTTAGCTTTTGTCAGGAAAATATGTCTGGGGGTTTTCGTGCAGGGGGACAAAACGGATTCAGACAATGCGCTTGGCTATTACATGTGGAGTATTTCCGATAACAGGCTGATCATGGATGCGGTCACTGCGGAATGCCATGGGTTTTCGGAGCCGGTTGCGTCGAGTGGGGTGACGATCGAGGAGATTCTCGAAAGAATCGACGTCGAGATGCGCGATCAGGTGGCGCAGGCCATTTTTGAGAGCATCACTACCGGGGTGTTTTTCGACCAGCGCTACAAGGTCAATCTGCCGGATGGGTCGGATCGGTGGATCGTGGCGAAGGGCAGGGCGATTTTCGATGCCGACAATACGCCGTTTCTGGGTATTGGCAGCGTTCGGGATATTACCCTGAAAAAAACCTATCAGTTCGAGCCTCGGCAATAGCGACCGGATGGGTGAAAACCGCGCATAAAAAGAGGCGGCTTTCGCCGCCTTTTTTCGTCTGCACCGTGCGGGGACATCAGAAGACGGCGAGATATTTCAGCAGCGAAATAATGCCGATGATGATGACGATCACCTGTGCGATCTGTTTCGCACCGCCGCCGACCGGCAGTCGCGCGATAAGCCACAAGACGAGCACAATCACCAGGAAGGTGATCAGAATGCTGACGAGCGTAGATGTAACCATATGTCCCAGCTCCCTTTTCAATCAATACTCAACGGTCGTTCACCGTTGCGTGAGTAAAAGCGCGAGGCTAATTTTGGTTCCATCGGGCGAAATCGCGGTGTGAGGTCGGGCATGAATCAGTTCAGGGTTAAAAAGCGGCCGACGGGCGCTGTCGTCACTCTTGGCCGTCTCGGGCATCCCGATGTCGTCACGGCCACCGGAGGCGCCCTGACGGTGGTGACGGCGGCCTCGGAGCCGGGTTTCAATCCGCTCGATCTCCTTTATTCGTCGCTGTCGGCCTGTCTGGCGCTCAGCGCCCGGATTGCGGCGAGCCGCATGGGCGTGCTCGACCGGTTCGAAAAGGTCATGGTGCACGTGTCCGGCGAAAAGGCTGAGGAGGAGCCATCGCGGATCGTGCGTTTCGATGTCCGGATAGAGATAAAGGGGGATTTCGATGAGGCTACGCGCAGCGCCATCGCACATATGGCCGAGGAAATCTGCACCGTCAGCAACACGCTGAAGGACGATGCGGAATTTGCGCTGTCGATTACCGGCTGACCATCAGGATTTCCGGGATTTTTCCCATTTTTTCACCAGCCGGTCGCGCTTGAGCTTCGAGAGGCGCTTCAGCCAGAAAATGCCGTCCAGCTGGTCGATCTCGTGCTGGATGCAGATGGCGTGAAATCCCTCTGCGATCTGCCGGTGTTCGCCGCCGGCTACGTCCTGAAATCTCACCTCGATTTCGGAGGGTCGCTCCACTTCCTCCGTGAAGCCCGGCATGGAGACGCTGCCCTCCACATGGCGCATGGTCTGCGTGGATTGGCTGACGACTTCAGGATTGATGTAGGTGAGCACGGTTCCCGGTGTCAGCTCCAGCACGAAAACGCGCTGTTTGACGCCGATATGGGCGGCGGTGATGCCGACGCCGGGTGCGGCGCGCATCGTATCGATCAGGTCCGTCACCAGTTCCTGCAATTGCCCGTCGAAAGCCGTGACCGGTGCGCAGATTTCGGACAAGCCGGGATGGGGATAGGGCAGGATCGGCCTGGTTGCCAAGGAATGCTCCGTTCGTTTCAAATCCGCAGGGACGCCGCCGCAAGGGACTGTCCTTCTTCGGTTGCCTCCAGAAAGCTGCGCTGGGTGCGGGCATCGCGTTTTGTCACCCGCACGAAACGTGGCGACAGGGAAGTGATTTCGCGCAGAATGAGGGCGTGTGCAAGCCCCAGCCGGTTGGCGATACTGCGGCTGTCAGCGCCGATGGTCAGATAAACCGAAAGAAGGATCGCTGCGCCCGTGGCGGTCAGCGCCTTTGAGGCGCTTTCCTGAACCCGCTCCACCGCCGCCATGAACGCCGCAGTGGATTGCTCCTCTTCCATCAGGAGGCATCCCGGCGCAGGCGAACGGAGACGAGCACCGATTTCGATGTCGGCGTGAAACTGCCTTCGCCATAACTCGACAGCGGCACCAGCACGTTCAGTTCGGGATAATAACCGCCGACGCTGCCCTGCGGGATATTATAGGGCACCAGCCGGAAATTCTTTGCGATGCGTTCCACGCCGTCGCCATATTCGCCGATGACATCGACGCGCTGGCGGGAATGAGCGCCGAGCGCTTCCATATCCTTCGGGTTCATGAAGATGACTTGGCGCTCGCCATAGACACCGCGATAACGGTCATCCATGCCGTAGATCGTGGTGTTGTATTGATCGTGGCTGCGGAAGGTCTGCAATACGAACAGGTCGTCGCGCGTGAGCGCCTGCTGGTGTTCGGTCTGTTCGGGCAAGGGGCCGCTATAGAAGGTGGCCTTTTTCGCCGGCGTGTTCCATTCCCGTTCGGCTGCTGCGTTGCGCAGATGAAAACCGCGCGGCACGCGGACGCGCTCGTTGAAATTATCAAAACCGGGAATGACCCGCTCGATCATGTCGCGGATGAGATCGTAGTCATCGGCAAGCGCCTTCCAGTCGACATGGGTATTGCCAAGCGTCGCCTCGGCGATGCCGGCGACGATGGCGACTTCCGAACGCAGCTCATCCGAGGCCGGCGGATTGATGCCGCCGGAACCGTGCACCATGCTCATGGAATCCTCCACCGTGACGATCTGCGCGCGGCCGGCCGAATTGCGGTCGATTTCCGTTCGGCCGAGGCAGGGCAGCACGAAGGAGGTTTCGCCCGGCACCAGATGCGAATGGTTGAGCTTGGTGGCGATGTTGACGGTCAGCTTCTGCTTTTCGAAAGCCTTGACGATCAGCGGGCTGTCGGGCGTCGCGCGCATGAAATTGCCGCCGAGCGCGATGAAAGTCTGAGCCTCGCCGTCCAGCATCGCAGCGACGGCTTCCACGGTGTTGTGGCCGGGCTTGCGCGGCATGGGGACGCCGAGTTCCTTTTCCAGCGCTTCGAGAAGCGCTGGCGGGGCCTTTTCGTCGATGCCAACGGTGCGGTCGCCCTGCACGTTGGAATGGCCGCGCACCGGGCAAAGGCCGGCGCCCGGACGGCCGATATTGCCGCGCAGCAGCATGAAATTGGTGATCTCGCGAACGATGATGACAGAATGCTTGTGCTGGGTGACGCCCATGGCCCAGGTGGCGATGACGGAACCGGCATTCATGTAGATACGGGCGGCTTCCTCGATCTCCGCGCGGGTGAGGCCGGACTGGTCGAGGATGCTTTCCCAGCTGGTCGCATCGACGGCGGCACGATAGGCCTCGAACTCCACCGCATGTTCGGCGATGAAGTCGTAATCGATAATGGCGGGTTCGCCCGCTGCCCTTGCGGCATCGTCGGCGGCGAAGACCGCCTTGCTCATGCCGCGCACGGCCGCCATGTCGCCGCCCTGGCGCGGCTGGTAATAATTGGTGGCGATGCGGGTGCTGCCGCCGGTAATCATCTCCACCTTGTCCTGCGGGTCGGCAAAGCGTTCCAGACCCTTTTCACGGATGGGGTTGAAAACGGCGATGCGAGCGCCGCGAAGGGCGGCGCGGCGCAGGTCGCCCAGCATGCGGGGATGGTTGGTGCCGGGATTTTGTCCAATGACGAAAATGGCGTCCGTCTGTTCGAAATCCTCAAGCAAAACGGTGCCCTTGCCGACGCCGATCGAAGCCTTCAGGCCAACGCCGCTCGCTTCGTGGCACATGTTCGAACAATCGGGGAAATTGTTGGTGCCGTAAAGCCGGACCATCAACTGATAGAGGAAGGCCGCCTCATTGGAGGCGCGGCCGGAGGTATAGAACTCCGCCCGGTCCGGGCTGTCGAGGCTGTTGAGGATACGGCCGATTTCGGAGAAGGCATCGTCCCAGGAGACGGGCAGATATTTGTCGCTCGCCCGGTCATAACGCATGGGATGGGTGAGGCGGCCCTGTTTTTCCAGATCGTAGTCGGACCAGCCGCGCAGTTCCGAGACGGTGCGGCTGGCGAAGAAGTCCGGCGGCACGCGGGCCTCCGTCGCCTCCCATGACACGGCCTTGACGCCGTTCTCGCAAAATTCGAAAGACGAGCCGTGTTCCGGATCGCCCCAGGCGCAGCCAGGGCAGTCGAATCCATCCGGCTGGTTGGTCTTCAAAAGCGTGCGGGCGCCGGAAATCGGGGCGCCGGATTCGAGAAGGCGTTTGCCGACGCTTTTGAGAGCGCCCCAGCCGCCTGCGGCTGTCGATGCCTTGCCAATGAAGTCCGTCTTGCTCATGTTCCTGATTCCCGGAATCTGTCTTCTCGTGCCCGCCTGTCGGCGTTTGCCGTTTGTCAAATGCCTATCCAGAAGCGCCGTTCCACGCTGCCTGTCAATGTCTTAATTGTGCATTGCGGCGAAACCTTTGTTCGCCCGTTCGACATTTAAAACGGGAACGGCGTAAAGGGGGTGGGCGTTGTCGCAAAACAAGCTGCAAAGCCTCGCTAAACATGCCTATAGCCGCTGGCCGTGGCTAAGTCTGCGAACCGGAAGAGGAATGTCGAATGGATTTTTCGCCGCAGCCGGAGAGCTTGTTTATTTGCCGCTATCCGGTTGTTGACAATAAACCTTTTAACGCCATTCTGCCTGCGCATCCGTGCACTGCGGCATTTGAATACAAGGGGACGCCAGATGACAGACCGTGACGACGATCCTGTCGCGCCCGAGGACATGAAGCCTGCGGAAGCGCCCTCCGATATTTACGCCGAAGACGGCTCCGTCCGCTCGGATTTTCTGACGATGGTGGGCGCTGCGATCGCTGACCGCGATCTGCTTTTCCTGCGCAAGAACGTGGCGCGGCTGCACGAATCCGAACTCGGCGACGTGCTGGAATCCATCCTGCCGGAACAGCGCCATGCGCTGGTGCGTCTTCTCGGTTCCGACTTCGACATGACGGCGCTGACCGAGGTGGATGAGGGCATCCGCCTCGATATCGTCGACCAGATGTCGAACGAGCAGATCGCCGCCGGTATCGGCGAGCTGGATTCGGACGACGCCGTCTATATTCTCGAGGACCTCGACGACGAGGACCGCGAGGATATTCTCTCGCAACTACCGTTCACCGAACGTGTGCGGCTGATGCGGGCTCTGGATTATCCGGAAAGCTCGGCCGGCCGCCGCATGCAGACGGAATTCGTGGCTGTGCCGCCGTTCTGGACAGTGGGGCAGACCATCGATTATCTGCGCGAGGAGGAGGAGCTGCCGGATTCCTTCACGCAGATCTTCGTCATCGACCCCACCTTCAAGCTGGTCGGCGCGCTCGATCTCGACAAGGTGCTGCGCGCCAAGCGTCAGGTGAAGATCGAAACGATCATGCACGAGACCAACCACTCCATTCCGGCGGAAATGGACCAGGAAGAGGCCGCGCAGCTTTTCGAGCAATACGACCTTCTCTCCGCCGCCGTGGTCGACAACAACGGCCGACTGGTGGGCGTGCTGACCATCGATGACGTGGTGGACGTCATTCAGGAAGAGGCCGAAGAGGATCTGCTGCGCCTTGGCGGTGTCGGTGACGAAGAACTGTCGGACTCGATTGCCAGCACATCGCGTTCACGCGTGCCCTGGCTTGCGGTCAATCTCATCACCGCCTTTCTCTCCGCCTCCGTCATCAGCCTGTTCGATGCGACGATCCAGCAGATCGTCGCGCTGGCGATCCTGATGCCGGCGGTGGCCGGCATGGGCGGCAATGCCGGGTCGCAGACCATGACGGTGTCGGTGCGGGCACTTGCCACCAAAAGCCTCGATATTCACAACGCCGCGCGCATCATCCGGCGTGAGGCGGGTGTGGGTATCCTGAACGGCATGCTGTTCGGCTGCGCCATCGGCATTGTTGCCGGTATCTGGTTTCAGGATATCCATATTGGCGGCATCATCGCCACGGCCATGTGTCTCAACATGCTGGCGGCGGCGCTGGCGGGCATTCTCATTCCGCTGGTGCTCGACAAGTTCGGGGCGGACCCGGCGGTCTCCTCGGCGGTCTTCGTCACGGCGGTCACCGATATTGTCGGCTTTTTCGCCTTTCTGGGGATCGCGACCTGGTGGTACGGTATTTCCGGGTAAGGCCGGGCGGGCGAAAATTGACTTTTACGTGAAGGTCAAATAATATCATCCGGTTATGAATCGGATAGGCCCTTGGACAAGTATTATAGCATAACCGAACTGACACGCGAATTCGGTGTTTCCACCCGCACCTTGAGATTTTACGAGGACGAGGGGCTAATTCACCCTGAGCGTCGCGGGCGCACACGGCTTTTCAGGGCTGCGGACCGCCGCCTCATTCAGGAAATCCTGCGCGGCCGCCGTATCGGTTTCACGATCTCCGAAATTCGCGAAATCATCCACGTCTACAAGGAACCGCCGGGCGAATCGGGCCAATTGGTGCTTCTGATGAAGAAGGTCGATGAAAAGCGCGCGGAGCTTCGGCAAAAACGCAAGGACATCGAAGAGACGCTGGCGGAACTCGACAATGTCGAAGAAGCCTGTCTGACGCGGCTTGCCGAAATCGGCGTGGGGACTTGAAGCCGGCCCCGGCCCTATAGCGGTGTTGGCTATTCCGTTGACGTAGCTGTCAAGAATGGCTCCGAAGCCTTTTCACTTTTGTTGCATATGGAACGAGCGGGTTTCGCTTGTCTCTTCTCCCCGCCGGGGAGAAGGTCGCGGCAGCGGGATGAGGGGGCAAGCTCTCGATTTATCGCCGACGTTGCCCCCTCATCCGACCCTTCGGGCCACCTTCTCCCCGGCGGGGAGAAGAAAAGGCGGCAAGCGCTAACGTTCTGGCTACCTGAGCCTACTGCGCCTCAACAGTGCACTGCTTCGCCACCTCGCTGACCTTCGTCTGCTGATCGGCGCTGAGCTTGCCTTCCATCATCGTGTCGAACAGGTTTTCTGCCTGCAGCTTCTCCAGCGTGCAGCCGCAGAAACGTTGGCACAGTTCCAGTCCGTTCGCCTGCTCGACGCAGCTCTTTTCACAGCTCGATTTGTAAAGCTCGACCTGATCGACAGGCGGGGGCGGGGCGATGAGTGACAGCGTGTAGACGAGGCCGATCAGCACCGGCTGGTGGATGAGGTAAAAGGCAAGGCTGTGACGGCCGGCGCCTGCGATCAGGTTGCGAGGCGAACTCGGGCTTCGAAAGCGGTCGAGCCAGTCGCGCGGTGTGACGAATTGCGACACCGCAAGGCCGGCGAGGAAGGGCGCAAGCCAGGGCAGCAGCGGCACATAATCGTTCGAGCGGGGCGGCATGGTGGAAAAACCGATCCAGGCCAGCCATTTTGCGTTGAACAGCTCCGATTGCAGATAGTGCGGCAGGATGAAAGCGACCACCGCAAAAAGCAGCGTCACGGCCGCGGGTGCTCGCAGGAACAACAGCCCGACAAGGCTTGCGGCGGCGATATTGTGCAATATGCCAAAGAAGATGAAGCTGTCCGGAAAGGCGAAATAGGTGGCGACGGTAATGAGCAGCGCCGAGCCGGCCACCATCGCAAAGCGCTTGCCGAAGGACGGCCAGTTCACGCCCTTGCCATGGGCGAGAAACAGGCTGAAACCGGCCAGAAACAGGAACGAGCTGGCGATGCCGCGCGCATAGAGTTTCCACAGGCCGGTCGTCGCCGTGCCGGGTTCGAGATAGCCGAAATATTCCAGATTCCACGTGAAGTGGTAGGACGCCATGGCGATGAGGGCCAGCCCGCGCAGGGTGTCGAGACCGCCTATGCGGCCTTTGCGGCGGTTTTCGTTTGCGGCTGCGTTCGTGTCCATGGTTTCCGTTTTTCAAGCTTTCGGGGAGGCCGGTATCACGCTGGGCTTGGCCCTTGAAGTGCGGCTATTTCAAGGCCTGTTTTCTTCCATGATGGCGCGTCGTGCTTCGGAAAAGAACTGGCGGCGTAGCAGCGCCACGATGATGATGACCGTGCTGGCGATGAAGACGTAAGGGCTGATGAACCAGCCGAGATAACCGATGGACAGAAAGATGGTCCGCAGGCCGTCATTGAAGTTCTTAGCAGCGATGATGTTCATCTTTATGACGTTTTCCGCCGCCCGCTCCGCCGCCTCGCGATCGGCGCCGACATCGTGGACCATGGGAATGGCGCCGAACAGTATCGTGCAATAGTTGAACAGGCGGTAGGACCAGCCGAACTTGAAGAAGGAATAACCGAAAAGACAGGTGAGTCCGATGACCTTCAGTTCGAAGGCCGTGCGCCCCGCATAATGCACGAAAGGCATGTCGCGAAACACCGATTCGACCTGTTCTGTCGCGCCCAGAAGCGCGAAACATCCGCCAATGGCGAAGATGGAGGTGGAAGCGAAAAAGGCGGTGCCGTTCTGCAGGCCGGCCATGATCTGCGTGTCGATCATCTTCAGGTCGCGCTTCAGCGAATTCATGATCCAGTCTCGCCGACGCTCGGCCATGGCCTGATTGAGGCTGGCTCTCGAAAATAGCCGCGTTCCCGTCGTGACATGGGTATAGACGGCCCATAACAGGATGAAAACGACGATCGAGATATAGTCCATGACGGTCATCACGGGCAGGCCACCTTGCTGTTTGCGAATCTTCGAAAGCATATTGATTTGAAGGCCATGGCAAGGCAATGGCGGCGGCTGCCGTCACTCCATATTCTCCTTTGGCGTTGCGGTTTCATCATTCGGTTTTTCGCTAACTTTCCGGTAACCAAGTCGCTTTATCAATCCAGTCGCGGACGACAGGTCTGCCGGTTCCGGATTAAGGTTTTGCGTTCCGGTTCCGCCTGATTTTTGGCTAACGGCAGGGACCGATTGACAGGATGGCCGTTCGCACCTAGCCTTTCATCAGGACCGGTGTTTCCGGTATCCGGAGTTGCCAAGGCTGTGATATGTCCCGCATCCCGCAGGCAGGTTTTGTCTCTCCGGTCCGGTATCAGCGGCAGTCCGGCATGAACAACCGGGGGACGCCTTTTTCTACGAATCGTTCCCTTCATGTCTGCCTGTCCCTGGCTTTCGACACGGCGAAGATGCCGGTCCACTTCATTCTCTTCCTTCAGGTTTTAGATGACAGATAAAAACCGCTCCGTTTTCATTCTTGGCGGCGCGCGCTCCGGCAAGTCCCGTTTTGCGGAAGAGCTTGCGGGCAAGTTCGGTGGAAGCCTGCATTATCTGGCCACCGGCCGGGCATGGGATGACGAGATGCGCGACCGCATCGTCCATCATCAGGGGCGACGCGGCGGTGAATGGACCACCCATGAAGCGCCCGTCGATATTGCCGCCGTGCTGGAGCAGCTCGATGCGCCGGAAAATGTCGTTCTCATCGATTGCCTCACCCTGTGGCTCACCAATCTGATGATGGAGAATGCCGATATCGAGGCTGCCTTTGCGGCGCTCGAGGCGGCGATTGTATCGGCTCGGGCAAAGCTGATTTTTGTCTCCAACGAAGTCGGTCTCGGCATCGTGCCGGAAAACCGCATGGCGCGGGAATTTCGCGACCACGCCGGCCGCCTGCATCAGCGAATCGCCGCCATTGCCGGTGAGGTCTATTTTGTCGCCGCCGGTCTGCCCCTGAAGATGAAGGGCTGAAGCGGCACCCGCGAAAGCGGGCCGACATCGCCGTGTATTTTTGCTCTTACGCAAATTCCTCTCATAAAGCCGCGCCCCGTTTTGCCGGGGCTGCGACAGCTTTGCATTCTTGATCTGGATCAAGGTGGCGTTCCCCTGCTGGTGGCAATGCTCCAACCGACGCAAAGGCGCGTTTCCGCTCTCCCAGGCGCGTGCCGTGCCTTTCGTCGGTCGGCTTGCACGTTGGGGGAAACCAACAATGAATTACACGTTAGAAACCGCGATCGTGGCCCTTGGGGCCTTTCTCGCGTTGCTTGGGGCAGCCTTTGCCCATGACAGTCTTTTCGCCGCCCATATGTGGGTGCTGTTCTTTACGCTTCTGGTCAGCACGGTGCTTCTGTTGCGCCGTGTCTCCTTCGCGCCTGTCGATTCAGCCGCGCGTGCCCGCCTCAAGTCGGAATATTTCGATGAGGTGGTGAAATACGGCGTCATTGCGACCGTGTTCTGGGGTGTCGTCGGCTTTCTGGTCGGCGTCGTGGTGGCGCTTCAGCTCGCCTTTCCCGATCTCAATATCGCGCCCTATTTCAATTTCGGCCGGATGCGGCCGCTGCACACATCGGCGGTGATCTTCGCTTTCGGGGGAAATGCGCTGATCGCCACCTCCTTTTACGTGGTGCAGAGAACCTGTCGGGCCCGCCTGTTCGGCGGCAATCTCGGCTGGTTCGTGTTCTGGGGCTACAATCTCTTCATCGTCATGGCCGCCACCGGCTATCTGCTCGGCATCACGCAGGGCCGCGAATATGCGGAGCCGGAATGGTATGTCGATATCTGGCTGACCATCGTCTGGGTTGCCTATCTCGTCGCCTTCCTCGGCACGATCTTCATGCGCAAGGAGCCGCATATCTATGTGGCGAACTGGTTCTACCTGGGATTCATCGTCACGATTGCCATGCTGCATATCGTCAATAATCTCGCCATTCCGGTCTCGTTTCTCGGCGTCAAGAGCTACTCGGCCTTTTCGGGCGTGCAGGATGCGCTGACGCAATGGTGGTACGGCCACAATGCCGTCGGCTTCTTCCTGACGGCCGGATTCCTCGGCATGATGTATTATTTCATCCCGAAGCAGGTGAACCGCCCGGTCTATTCCTACCGCCTGTCGATCATCCACTTCTGGGCGCTGATCTTCATGTATATCTGGGCCGGCCCGCACCACCTGCACTATACAGCGCTGCCGGACTGGGCGCAGACGCTCGGGATGGTGTTCTCGGTGATGCTGTGGATGCCCTCGTGGGGCGGCATGATCAACGGTCTGATGACGCTTTCGGGCGCATGGGACAAGATCCGTACCGATCCCGTCGTGCGCATGATGGTGATGGCGGTTGCCTTCTACGGCATGGCGACCTTCGAAGGCCCGATGATGTCGATCAAGGCCGTCAATTCGCTCAGCCACTATACCGACTGGACCATCGGCCATGTTCATTCCGGCGCACTCGGCTGGAACGGCATGATCACCTTCGGCGCGATCTATTACCTGACGCCGAAACTCTGGGGCAGGGAGCGTCTCTACAGCCTGCAACTGGTCAACTGGCACTTCTGGCTCGCCACGCTCGGCATCGTCGTTTACGCCGCCGTCATGTGGGTCGCCGGCATCCAGCAGGCGCTGATGTGGCGCGAATATGATGCCCAAGGCTTCCTCGTCTATTCCTTCGCGGAATCGGTCGCGGCGCTGTTCCCCTACTACGTGATGCGTGCATTGGGCGGCCTGATGTTCCTCAGTGGCGCGCTGATCATGGCCTACAACGTCACGATGACCATCCTCGGTCATCAACGCGAGGAGGGCGCCAGCAAGGACGCGGCTCCTTCGCTGCAGCCTGCTGAATAAGGAGAGGCCGATGTCCATACTTGACAAACACGGCGTCATCGAACGCAACGCGACGCTGCTTCTGGTCGGCTCCCTGCTGGTCGTTTCCATCGGCGGCATCGTTGAAATCGCACCGCTCTTTTATCTCGAAAACACCATCGAGAAGGTGGAGGGCATGCGGCCCTACACGCCGCTGGAACTGGCCGGGCGCAACATCTACATCCGAGAGGGATGTTACGTTTGCCACAGCCAGATGATCCGGCCGTTCCGCGACGAGGTGGAGCGGTACGGGCATTACAGCCTGGCAGCTGAATCCATGTACGATCATCCGTTCCAGTGGGGTTCCAAGCGCACGGGTCCTGACCTTGCGCGCGTCGGCGACCGTTATTCGAACGAATGGCATGTGCAGCATCTGGCCGATCCGCGTTCGGTGGTGCCGGAATCGGTCATGCCCTCCTATGCGTTCCTGAAGACCACGCCGCTGAAGATCACCGATGTTTCCATGGAGCTGAAGGCCAACCGCGCTGTCGGCGTGCCTTATAGCGACGAGATGATCGAGAAATCCGCTGCCGATCTTGCCGCCCAGGCCGACCCGAATGCGGATTCGTCGGAACTTCTGGCGCGTTATCCGAAAGCGAAGGTGGGCGATTTCGACGGCGATCCGGCGAAGCTCACCGAAATGGATGCGCTGGTCGCCTATCTGCAGATGCTCGGCACGCTGGTCGATTTCTCGACCTATGACGATGCCGCCGGATACCGGTGAGGAGGTGTGAGCCATGGAAACCTACACGGCCATGCGCCACTTCGCCGATAGCTGGGGTCTGCTTGCCATGACCCTGTTCTTTGCCGGCGTCGTCGTTTTCACCCTTCGCCCCGGCTCGAAGAAGGCCGCGGACGATGCCGCCAGCATTCCGCTCAAGGAGGACTAGGATATGTCCGAAAAACACATTGATGACATCAGCGGCGTCGAAACCACCGGCCACGAATGGGACGGTATCCGCGAGCTGAACAATCCCATGCCGCGCTGGTGGGTCTGGACCTTCTATTTTACGATCCTCTGGGCCATCGGCTATACCATCGCCTATCCGGCATGGCCGCTGATCAATGGGGCGACGCAAGGGTTGCTCGGCTGGAACAGCCGCGGCGATATTGCCGCCGAAATTGCCGATGCAAAACAGTCGCAGAGCGTCTTTGTCGACAAGATCGCCAATTCGTCGCTTGCCGAAATTCAGGCCGACCCGACCCTGATGCAATTTGCCCTTTCCGGCGGCGCTGCCGCTTTCAAGGTCAATTGCATTCAGTGTCACGGTTCGGGCGCGGAAGGCGGGCAGGGCTATCCCAACCTCAACGATGACGACTGGATGTGGGGCGGCAGCGTCGACGACATCTATACGACGGTGAAGCATGGCATTCGTTTTGCCGACGATGCGGATACGCGTGCTTCGGAAATGCCCGCTTTCGGTGAAATTCTGAAATCGGACGAAATCCGCGAGGTTGCGGCCTATGTCGTCAGCCTCACCGGCACCCCATCCAACCCGGCTCTGGTGGAGCCAGGCAAGCAGCTCTTTGCCGACAATTGCGCCTCCTGCCACGGGGAAGATGCCAAGGGCAATCGCGAATTCGGCGCGCCCAATCTGGCCGACGCGATTTGGCTGAAGGCGCATGGGGAGGAAGGCATCGCCGCGCAGATCCGTTCGCCCAAGCACGGGGTCATGCCCGCCTGGGGTGAGCGTCTCGGCGATACGACGGTCAAGCAGCTGGCGATCTTCGTTCATTCGCTTGGCGGGGGTGAGTGATTGCTTGAGGTAGAAAAGCAAAGGGCCGCGTGATGCGGCCCTAAGGCCACGCGGAGATGTTTTGGGCAGAGTACCTCATCCGCACTCCGTCACCCCGGACTTGATCCGGGGTCCAGCGCGATCAAGTCATTGATCGCAAAAGACTCTTCTCACGGCGCAGACGCGCCGTGGCTGGATGCCGGATCAAGTCCGGCATGACGGAGAGGTTTCAATGTGGGCCGCGATGCGGCCTTTTTCTTATCGGTCCGACCAGACGGCCAGTTCGTATCCGTCCGGATCGGTGAAGTGAAAACGCCGGCCGCCCGGAAACTCGAAGATTGCGACGCTGATCTGCCCGCCGGCGGCTTCGACGCGTCGCTGCACATCCTCGATATCGTCGGCGTAGAGAATGACGAGCGGTCCGCCCTTGGCCGAGACCGGAGCCGTCGTGGTGAAACCGCCGGTCAGCCGGCCATCGGAAAACTCGCAATATTGCGGACCGTAATCCTTGAAGGACCAGCCGAACGCGCCGCCGTAAAATTCCTTGCTGCGCTCGATATCGGCGACGTTGAATTCGACATAATCGATCCGCCGGTCGTTCGTATTCGTGGTCATGCTTCCTCCATCAATCCTTTTCGAGCAGCGCCTTCAGCGTTTCGAGATCGGCCGTGACCGCTTTTGCATCCTGCTCGAAATCCTCGTCCGTCATCTCCTGAAGGCGAAGCAGGGTGAAACTCACCTCCGTGCCGCTGCCGTTCGGCGTTACCCGTAGCGCGTTATAAACCTTCACGCCATCCGGCAATGTCACGACATGGTCGATGACACCGAACTCGTTTGCGGGCGCGAAATTGACGCGCACTTCGCCAAGCGGCCCGCCCTCGGCGATCCAGTCCTCGCCGTCCGGTGTGAGGCCGCCCGCAAGGCCCGCGGCCCAGCGGGGCATGTTCTGCGGGTTGGAGGCGAAGTCATAGACGTGGCTCCAGGGTTTTTCGACCGACAGATGAATGATTCTCGACTGCATGACAGGCATTTCATCCTCCCTTGGCGGCGCGTTCCCATACTGCGCCACTTTGTCGTCACTTGATGTAAGTCAAGGATGTTTCACCGGGGAGATGGGAGAAAGCAAGGAGATAAAAACGGACTCCTATCATGAACATCTATCGCGCCGGACAGGATCGCCCGCAACAGCCTGTCGAGAGGCTGGAGGCGGAAGCCGTCAATTCCGCAAAAACGCGCAAACCGCTCTACGAGGCACGCAGGAAGATTTTTCCCAAGCGCGCCGAGGGCAGGTTTCGGCGCTTCAAATGGCTGGTGATGCTGGTCACGCTCGGCATTTATTATTTGACGCCGTTCCTGCGCTGGGATCGCGGTCCCTATGCGCCGGATCAGGCGGTGCTGATCGATATCGCCAACCGGCGCTTTTATTTCTTCTTCATCGAAATCTGGCCGCAGGAATTCTTCTTCGTCGCCGGATTGCTGGTCATGGCCGGGCTTGGGCTCTTTCTCGTGACTTCCGCTGTCGGGCGCGCATGGTGCGGTTACACCTGTCCGCAGACCGTCTGGGTCGACCTGTTTCTGGTGGTCGAACGGGCGATAGAGGGTGACAGGAACGCGCGCATGAAACTGGATGCCGCGCCCTTCACATTCGGCAAATTGCGCAAGCGGGTGCTGAAACATGCGATCTGGCTGGTGATCGGCGTTCTGACCGGCGGCGCATGGATTTTCTATTTCGCCGATGCGCCGACACTGGCGATGCAGTTCATGACCGGGCAGGCGCCGATGATCGCCTATTCCACCGTCGCCATCCTCACCGCCACCACCTATGTCTTCGGCGGGCTGATGAGGGAACAGGTCTGCACCTATATGTGTCCCTGGCCGCGCATTCAGGCGGCGATGCTGGATGAGAACTCGCTTGTCGTCACCTATAATGACTGGCGCGGTGAACCGCGCTCGCGGCATGCCAAGAAGGCTGCGGCGGCAGGGGAAAGCATCGGCGACTGCGTCGATTGCAATGCCTGCGTCGCGGTCTGTCCCATGGGCATCGACATCAGGGACGGGCAGCAGCTGGAATGCATCACCTGCGCGCTCTGCATCGATGCCTGCGACGGGGTGATGGACAAGATCGGCAAGCCGCGCGGGCTGATCGCCTATGCGACGCTTTCCGAATACCAGTCCAACATGGCGCTGGCGACCGGCAATGGTGAGCACGCCATCCGCCCTGCCAATGTGCGTGAGGAGGACGGCAGCTTCAGGAAGAGTGTCCGCCACTTCAACTGGCGCATCGTCTTCCGGCCGCGCACGCTGCTTTACACGGCCATCTGGTCGGCGGTCGGTATCGGCATGCTGTTTGCGCTGGTGACGCGCGAGCGGCTGGCGCTGAATGTCCTGCATGACCGCAATCCGCAATATGTGCTGGAATCGAACGGTTCCATTCGCAACGGCTATACGGTGCGCATTCTGAACATGGTGCCGCAGCCACGCACGATGAACCTGACCATCGAGGGCATTCCGAATGCGGTGATGAAGATCAACGGCATGCCGGATACGGCCGCGCGCACCTTCGAAGTGACGGTGGAGCCGGACGAGGCGACGACGCTGAAGGTCTTCGTCACTCTGCCGGGCAAAGATGTTGCGCGGGCGGCGGAAAATTTCGAATTCATCGTCAGCGATACGGGCGGCCATGAGACGGCCCGCTACGATGCTGTATTCAACGCTCCGGGAGTGAAAAAATGACCGTGAACAATCGCCAGACGTCCGGTTTCACGTTCACCGGCTGGCATATGCTGGGTGTCATGCTGCTGTTTTTCGGCACCGTCATCACCGTCAACATGGTGATGGCCTGGAACGCGGTCAACAGCTGGAGCGGGCTTGTCGTGCCCAATACCTATGTGGCCAGCCAGCAGTTCAACGCCAAGGCGGAAGCCGCCAAGGCAAGGGCCGCGACCGGCATCAAGGGCAAGCTCATCGTGGATGAAAAGACGGTGCGATATGAGGTGTTTCATCCCGACACCGGCCCGGTCGACACCGATAAGGTGACGGCGCATTTTCGCCGGCCCGTCGGTGAACGCCAGAATTTCGACATGGAACTGACCCCGGTTTCCACCGGCGTCTTCACCGGCCCGCATGACATGCTGCCGGGCCAATGGATCGTCGAGGTCACCGCCGTCAAGGACGGCCGGATCATCGTTCATGAGGGCACGCGGATTGCCGTCATCAGGGGGCGCAAATGAGCTGCTGCGCACCGGGAACGGAAGGTTCGTTGCAACTCGGCGAGCCGGTCAATCCGCCATCGTCGGAGGAGTTGTTGCTGGCGAGCCGCGATCTGGGGCAGGGGCTGCGCCAGACCGACCTCAGCGTGCCGGATGTGTATTGTGGCGCCTGCATCACTACCATCGAGACCGCGCTCGGCCGTCTGCGCCAAGTGGAGCGGGCGCGCGTGAACCTGTCGTCCAAACGCGTGGCGGTCGTCTGGAAAGAAGAAGTCGACGGCGTCAGGACTGACCCTGCCGAGATTGCCCGCGCCATTCTTGCGACGGGATATCGCACGCATCTTTTCGCCAGCGGGCAGGATGCCTCGGACGCCTTGCGTTCGCAGCTGATCAGGGCGGTGGCGCTGTGCGGTTTTGCTTCCGCCAATATCATGCTTCTGTCCGTCTCCGTCTGGTCGGGGGCGGATGCGGCGACGCGCGACATGTTCCACTGGATTTCGGCGATGATCGCCGCGCCGGCGCTGATCTATGGCGGGCGTTTCTTCTATCAATCGGCCTGGAACGCGCTGAAACATGGCCGTACCAATATGGATGTGCCGATCGCACTCGCCATCACGCTTTCCTATGCCGTTTCCCTGTGGGAGACGATCCATCACGGTGAACATGCCTGGTTCGATGCGACCGTGTCGCTGCTGTTCTTCCTGCTGATCGGCCGGACGCTTGACCATATCATGCGTGACAAGGCGCGCTCGGCCATTGCCGGGCTTGCCCGGCTTTCGCCGCGCGGGGCAACGGTGATCGGTGAGAATGGAACGCGGGAGTATCGGCCGCTTGCCGATATCCAGCCGGGAATGTCGATTGCGATTGCGGCTGGCGACCGTGTGGCGGTGGATGCCGTGGTCGTCTCCGGCAGCAGCGATCTCGACATGTCCATCGTCAACGGTGAAAGCGCGCCGCGCCGCGTTGCGGCAGGCGACAGCCTTCAGGCCGGTACGCTCAATCTCACCGGTTCGCTGACTGCGCGGGTGACGGCATTGGCAAAAGATTCCTTCCTTTCGGAAGTGATCGGGCTGATGGAGGCGGCCGAAGGCGGGCGGGCGCGTTACCGGCGCATCGCCGACCGCGCCGCAAGCTATTATTCTCCCGTGGTGCATCTTCTTGCGCTGGTGACGTTTCTCGGCTGGGGCATTTTCGGCGGTGACTGGAAACAGGCGATGCTGATCGCCATTGCGGTTCTCATCATCACCTGCCCCTGCGCGCTCGGCCTTGCCGTTCCCGTCGTGCAGGTGGTGGCCGCCGGAAGGCTGTTCCGGCACGGCATCATGGTCAAGGAAGGCTCGGCCATGGAGCGGCTGGCCGAAATCGATACCGTGCTGTTCGACAAAACCGGCACCCTGACTATCGGCAAACCGAGATTGGTTGAGACTGGCGATGTGAAGCCCGTCACCATGGCGATTGCAGCGGGGCTTGCCGCCCATTCGCGTCACCCATTGTCGAAAGCCCTGCATGCTGCCTATAGCGGCGCGGTGCCGGCCTATGAGGCGGTGCGGGAAATTCCGGGCTCCGGCGTCGAGGCGGAAACGGAAGCCGGAACCTATCGGCTGGGCAATCGCCGTTTCGCGTGCCCAAGTGAAGCGAGCATCGACAATGGCGATGCGCGCTCGGAAGTGGTGCTGTCCCTCGATGGCGGGCATCTGGCAAGCTTCGGCTTCGAGGATAATCCGCGCGCGGGTGCGGTTTCGGCATTGCGCAGCCTGTCGGTACGGGGGCTTATGCAGGAAATCGTTTCGGGTGACCGGGCAGCAGCCGTCAGCGCCATGGCGCAGCGGCTGGGGATTGGTAACTGGCGTGCGGACCTATCGCCGAAGGACAAGGCGGCGCGTTGCGCCGAGCTTGCGGGCGAGGGGCGGCGGGTACTGATGGTGGGAGACGGTATCAACGACGCGCCGGCGCTCGCCGCCGCGCATGTGTCCATGGCGCCCGCCACCGCCGCCGATATCGGCCGGCAGGCCGCCGATTTCGTGTTCATGCAGGAGGATCTCGATGCCGTGCCTTTCGCAATCGAGACATCGCAACGGGCAGGAAGGCTGATCCGGCAGAACTTCGCGCTTGCCATCGGCTACAACATCATCGCCGTGCCGATTGCCATTGCCGGTTATGCGACGCCGATGATCGCGGCCATCGCCATGTCGACGTCCTCGCTGATCGTCGTCGCCAATGCGTTGCGTCTTGCCGGTACGGCTGAAACCGTCCGTCCTCAGAATGAAGCGAAGACCGGATTTGCAGGCGAGGGGGCGCAACTGGCATGAACATGCTGATCTATCTCATTCCCGTCGCGCTGTTTTTAGGAGCGCTCGGCCTTTTCGCCTTCCTCTGGTCGGTGCGTTCGGGCCAATATGAGGATATGGACGGGGCCGCCTGGCGGGCGCTGGATGATGGTGACGACCGGCCCCGACGATCATAAGAGGCGAGTCGGGCTTGCCATTTTGAGCCGGCCTCGACCTGCCGCAAATATGCAAAGCTGATTTGCGTCATCAAAATTTAATCGTTTCAGTCGCGGCTAGCCTTGCCGTTTGTTCATTACAGTGCCACAACACGACCACCAAAAAGCAAGATGGAGGCACATCCGTGGAACAGGCAGAAATCGGTTTGATCGGTCTCGGCGTCATGGGCTCGAACCTGGCGTTGAACATCGCGGAAAAGGGCAACAAGATTGCCGTATTCAACCGAACCCCTGAAGCGACGAAAAAATTCTACGCCGAGGCTGGGGACTTGCAGGGACAGTTGATCCCCTGCGAAACCATCGAGGAATTCGTCGCCGCCATTCGTCCTCCGCGCCCGATCATCATCATGATCAAGGCCGGCGATCCGGTTGACCAGCAGATGGAAATCCTGAAACCGCATCTCGCCAACGGCGACATCATGATCGACGCCGGCAATGCGAATTTCCGCGATACGATCCGCCGTTTCGACAATCTGAAGGATAGCGGCCTGACTTTTATCGGCATGGGCGTTTCCGGCGGTGAAGAAGGTGCGCGTCATGGACCGTCGATCATGGTCGGCGGCACCGAGGACAGCTGGAAGCGCGTCGAGAAGGTGCTGACTTCCATTTCCGCCAAGTACAACAACGATCCGTGCGTGGCATGGCTCGGCAATGACGGCGCTGGCCATTTCGTCAAGACCATCCATAACGGTATCGAATATGCCGATATGCAGATGATCGCCGAAATCTACGGCATCCTGCGGGACGGCCTTGGCATGAGCGCCGTCGAAATCGCCGATGTTTTCGCCGAATGGAACAAGGGCCGCCTGAATTCCTACCTGATCGAAATCACCGAGAAGGTTCTGCGCGCCGCCGATCCGATCACCGGCAAGCCGATGGTCGACCTGATCCTCGACAAGGCTGGCCAGAAAGGCACCGGCAAGTGGTCGGTCATCGAGGCGCAGAACATGGGCGTCGCCGCCACCGCCATCGAAGCGGCCGTGGCTGCGCGTATTCTCTCTTCGCAGAAGGACGAGCGTGAAGCTGCCGAGAAGATCTTCGGCCTGCCGACCCTTGCGCCTGCACCGGCTGACAAAAAGGCCTTCATCGCCGATCTGGAAAGCGCGCTTCTGGCCGCCAAGGTCGGCGCTTATGCGCAGGGCTTCGCGATCATGTCGGCCGCTTCCAAGGAGTTCAACTGGAACCTGCCGATGCCGACGATTGCCCGCATCTGGCGCGCCGGCTGCATCATCCGCTCGGAATTCCTCGATGAGATCACGTCGGCCTTCACCAAGGACCCGCATGTGGCCAACCTCATCGTGACGCCTGCCTTTGCCGGCATCGTCAAGGATACCGACGCACCGCTGCGCCGTGTTGTTTCCTATGCCGTTCTCTCCGGCCTGCCGGTTTCGGCGCTGGCTTCGGCGCTCGGTTATTTCGACGCCTATCGCCGTGGTCGCGGCAGCGCCAACCTCATTCAGGCGCAGCGCGACTTCTTCGGCGCCCATGGTTTCGAACGCACCGACGGTGTGGACAAGCCGCACGGCCCGTGGGGCAGCGGCGCCGACATTTTTTGATCGGCGGAAACGACAAACGATAAAAGGCCCGCGCGAGCGGGCCTTTTTCATTTCATCGATGCCTGGATTAGCGGGCGGCGGCGAGGCCGACGATCAGGCCGCTGACGGCGTTGATGAGCAGGAACTGGTTGTCGACGCGTACCCAGTGCTGGTCGCGGCGCGGTTCTGCAAGGTGGTAACGGCGGTAGTCACGACGGTCTACCATGTTGCGGCGCTCACGGGCCGAAAGGCGCTGGCCGCGATCCCAGCGGTGCTTCTTGACGATGACCTTCTTGGTGGTGACCTGACGCTCGACGGTGACGCCGCGATGGCGATCGTCGTGGCGGCTTTGGGCCTGAGCCATCGGAGCGGCGAGAACGGTGGCAGCCAGAAGAATGGTGACGAACTTTTTCATGGAAGTTTCCTCTCGTGTTTCGATGAGGAGAACTTACGAATAAACGAATGAACGGAAACTGAATTTAAAATTACATTTATGTAATGGTTATTAACGGTTAGGGGTGGAAGTTAATCTTTTGTTTTGAGATTTTTGGCCCGGCTTTTGCAATGTGCAGACCGCCCGGCAGAACCGGGCGGTCTCTCCTCAGTCAGACGCGTTCGGCGGATTTTGCCCAGAGGTTGATATCCGCTTCCTTGGCGTAACGATCGATTTCGGCAAGCTCTTCTGCCGTGAAATCCTGCTTGTCGAGCGCCTTCACGCAATCCTCGACCTGTTCGACACGGCTTGCGCCAATCAGCGCCGAGGTGATGCGGCCGCCGCGCAGAACCCAGGCTATCGCCATCTGCGCCAGCGTCTGGCCACGCCGCTCGGCAATGCTGTTCAGCGCACGGATGTTCTCGACATTGCGCTCGTTGAGGAAGGCCGGGTTGAGAGACTTACTCTGCGATGCACGGCTGCCATCCGGCACGCCGCCGAGATATTTCGTCGTCAGCATGCCCTGCGCCAGCGGCGAGAAGACGATGGAGCCGATACCCAGTTCTTCTAGAGTGTCGACGAGACCGTCTTCCTCGATCCAGCGGTTGATCATCGAATAGCTCGGCTGATGGATGATGCATGGCGTGCCGAGGTCCTTCAGGATCGCGGCGGCCTCGCGGGTGCGCTTCGAATTGTAGGACGAAATGCCGACATAAAGCGCCTTGCCCGAGCGCACGATCTGGTCCAGCGCGCCGCAGGTCTCCTCAAGCGGCGTGTTGGGGTCGAAACGGTGGGAGTAGAAGATATCGACGTAGTCCAGCCCCATGCGCTTCAGGCTCTGGTCGCAGGAAGCTATCAGATATTTACGGCTGCCCCATTCACCGTAAGGACCGGGCCACATGTTGTAACCTGCCTTGGAAGAGATGATCATCTCGTCGCGATAACCCCTGAAATCTGTCTTCAGAATTTCTCCGAAGGCGGTTTCGGCGCTGCCGGGCGGCGGACCGTAATTGTTCGCGAGATCGAAATGGGTGATGCCGAGATCGAAAGCGCGGCGGCAAATGGCCTGTTTGGTCTGGTGCGGCGTGTCGTTGCCGAAATTGTGCCATAGGCCGAGCGAAATCGCCGGCAGCTTCAGGCCGGTCTTGCCGCAATGATTATATTTCATGGATGCATATCGGTTTTCGGCCGGTTGCCAAACCATGGGTCTTCCTCCGCTTGCTGATGACTGGCTGCCGGAGAACCCGGCAGCCTTTTGAACTGATGAAGACAGGCGTGGGTTCACCTGTCATTCCCGTGAGGGATGGTTATGCCTTTCTCCGCATGCTTTCAATGCCGGGATTGGGCGAGGATTGGCAGGTATGAAGATCGAAGATGCGGAAATGCGGCTGAGGGCCGTCCGCTTTCGGGGTGAAGATGATACGGCGCGTTTCGCCGGCGGCAAGATCGAAGAGATTGTCGGAATAACGTCCGGGCTGATCTGCCTCCAGCATGACAAAGAGGGCGAGACCGGTGGCGGTGACATCGATTTCGAACTGGCCGTTTTTCAGTGTGCTGGTGGTGAATGTCAGACCTGCTGGCTGAAGCTCCAGCGCCTTGTAGCTATCGCGTACATGATGGCCTTCGCCGGTCATGCCGTTCGAGGCGATGAAATTCCAGGCGAGGATGGCGCCATCAGGCAGGCTGTCCATGTCGATATCGGTCAGCATGGCGGCCCTGTCGGTCGCGCAGGTGCCGTTGGCGGATTTCAGTGGCACGCGGTTGCCGTCCATGGTCAGGGCGACGATGTTCATGTCGATTTCCACATCCTCCGCCGTGTCGTTGACCATGGAGAAGGTCACCCGGCCTCCATCTTCTGAAGGGATGGCCGAGACTGTAACCGGCTGGAAGAAACGGCGGGCGGCATAATGCAGCGCTTTCCAGCCTCCGCCATAATCAAGGCTCGACCATGAGGCGACCGGCCAGGTGTCGTTCAGCTGCCAATAAAGCGTGCCCATGCAATGGGGCTTGAGCGAGCGCCAGTAATCGACAGCCGTGCGGATCGCCAGCGCCTGCTGGACCTGACTGAGATAAACGAAATTCTCGAAATCCTTCGGGAAGCGGAAATAGCGGAACATGGTGCCCGCAATCCGCTCATTGCCGCCGACATTCTTCTGGTGCAGTTCGATGACGGGGGAGGCGATGTTCATGTCCCGGTCTTCCGCATAGCTGCGGATGACGGGCATGGATGTATAGGACTGGAAACCGAATTCGGAGCAGAAGCGCGGTTTCACCGAACGATAATTGTCGAACGATTTGTTCTCGTGCCAGACGGACCAATAATGCATGTCGCCGGAACCATCAGCATGCCAGGCATCGCCATAATCGAGATAACCGGAGGCAGGGCTCGATGGCCACCAGTTCGCTTCGGGAGCGGCTTTTTTCAGGGCCCGTTCGATGGTGCGGTTCAGGCGGTCATAGGCCACGAGATAACGGTCGCGATTGTTGCGGGATTCATCGAACCATGTCAGCGCACCCACCAATTCATTATCACCGCACCAGAGCGCGATGGAGGGATGTGAGGAGAGGCGTTTGACCTGATACTCGACCTCGTGTTCGACATTGTCGAGGAAATCCTCGCTGCAGGGGTAGAGGTTGCAGGCGAACATGAAATCCTGCCAGACCAGCAGGCCGAGACGGTCGCAGAGATCGTAGAACCAGTCTTCCTCATAGAAGCCGCCGCCCCAGACGCGGATCATGTTCATGTTGGCCTCGACCGCGGAGCAGAGAAGGTCTTCGGTCTTTTCCCGGCTGGTCAGCGAATAAAGCGCATCGGCGGGGATCCAGTTGGCACCGCGGCAGAAGATTTCCCGGCCGTTGATGCGGAAGGCAAAGCGGCTGCCTGCCTCGTCCTTGTCCGTAAGAAGCTCGATGGTCCTGAAGCCGATCTGCCGGGTCACGGTCTCATCGGGCAATTCCACCGTCAGCTCGTAGAGCGTCTGTTCGCCACTGCCGGCTGGCCACCAGAGTTCCGGATTTTCTACGAAGAAGACGTGACGCACCACCGTTTCGCCGGCGCCCACGCCGCAATCGAGCCTGAGCCTTTCGTCATTCAGCGACAGATAGACCGGCAGGCTCGCCGGACCTTCGGCAAACAGCGTGACGGCGACATGCAGTTCCACGCCGCCTTCGACATGGTGCTGCGAGGTGACGACATGTTCGATGCGGGCTGTATCGAGGCGCTTCAGCAGGATTTTGCCGTAAAGGCCGAGCGGGGCAATCGCGATATTCCAGTCCCAGCCGAAATGGCATTGCGGCTTGCGCAGCATGTTGCCATTGGCAATCGGCGAATTGCCGGGGTGATAGGGAATATAAAAAGGCTGCCGCGCCTGCCGTTCCGCGCCGGCGGCGATGTTGGAATGGAAATGGATGCGGATGGTGTTTTCACCCGGCCGCACAGCGCGCGAAACATCCGGGCGGTAACGGCGGAAACAATTGTCGGCGCTCAGGACAGGAATGTCGTTGACGAAGACGATGGCGACGGTGTCGAGGTAATCGATATCGAGATACCAGCTGGCATCAGCCTCATCGAGAATGAAGGTTCGCTCAAGGATCCAGTCCTGCTGCGCGACCCATTGTACTGCCTTCTCATTGGCGCCGTGATAGGGATCTGGAATGATGCCCGCATTTTTGAGCGCGGTGTGAATATCGCCCGGTACGGAAAGCTGGGTGGCGTGGTCTCCTTCCACCGAGGTCAGGCGCCATGACCCGGCCAGATCGATGACGGTTTCGGGCGAGGAAGAAGAAATCATAATCGGACCCTGCATAATATGAATTCGAAGAAGATTGGCCTGCATCATGGTGCAAGCTTGTGTCAGAATCTGGGGGAATGGACGCTCGCAAAGCGGCTGCCTCACATTTATCCGGCTTTGCTATTTCCTCCCTTCGGCAACGTTACCGTAAAACAATCGTTCCGTCATTCCTTTAGTGACAATCGGTAACATGAAAAATGCCAGGGAACGCCGAGTGTTGACAATGCGGTTGCATCGTCCAAAAATTATCTATTTTTATCATTTTATATTAGCGTGTTATGTATATTTTTTAATCTATATAATGAGGAAATTCATTCAATGATATCCGGACTTTTGGCCCCTTAAGAAAAGGATCGCAGTCGGGAAATATTTTGCGGACCTATATCGTTTTAGCTGAATTAGCCGATAGCCGGACAAGACCGGCCTTTGACCGCAGACCTTTGCCTTTGCAACGGAGCAAAAGCTATCTATGATTACCGTTCGGTAAAGCGTGGCGAAATGACATGAACGATACTGGCAAATCCGGCAGGGACGACATACCCGCGACCACGGGCGAGCGTCCGACCTTGAAGACAATCGCCTATATGACGGGTCTCGGCATCACCACCGTCTCGCGCGCACTGAAGGATGCGCCCGATATCGGCGCTGAAACCAAGGAACGCGTGCGGCTGATCGCCCGGCAGATCGGTTACCAGCCAAACCGCGCCGGGGTGCGCCTTCGCACCGGCAAGACCAATGTGATTGCCCTTGTGCTGAGCGTCGATGAAGAACTGATGGGTTTCACCAGCCAGATGGTCTTCGGCATCACCGAGGTTCTTTCCACAACACAATATCATCTGGTCGTGACGCCCCACATCCATGCCAAGGATTCCATGGTGCCGATCCGCTATATTCTCGATACCGGTTCGGCGGATGGGGTCATTATTTCGAAGATCGAGCCCAACGATCCGCGCGTTCGTTTCATGACCGAGCGCAACATGCCCTTCGTCACTCATGGGCGGTCCGATATGGGCATCGACCATGCCTTTCATGATTTCGACAATGAGGCCTATGCCTATGAGGCGGTCGAGCGGCTGGCGCAATGCGGGCGCAAAAGGATCGCCGTCGTCGTGCCGCCATCGCGGTTTTCGTTCCACGATCACGCCCGCAAGGGGTTTATGAGGGCGATCAGGGATTTCGGCCTTAGCGAATTTCCGCTGGATGCCATCACAATCGAAACGCCGCTCGAAAAAATCCGCGATTTCGGCCAGCGGCTGATGCAATCCGATGACCGTCCCGACGGCATTGTTTCGATCAGCGGCAGCAGCACCATTGCGCTGGTGGCTGGTTTCGAAGCGGCAGGTGTAAAAATCGGCGAAGATATCGATATCGTCTCGAAGCAGTCCGCCGAGTTCCTGAACTGGATCAAACCGCAGATCCACACCGTCAATGAGGATATCAAGCTGGCGGGCAGGGAGCTTGCGAAGGCCCTTCTGGCGCGCATCAACGGCGCGCCGCCGGAAACCTTGCAGAGTATCAGCAGTCCTGTCTGGTCTTCGATGGCGCCGAAGCCGTAACGAGCCGCTTTGCGATTGATGGCGCGGCGTCTCTACCCAGCGATTGTCGCACCTCGTTTCCTTATGCGGTACTTTATATTTTAAGCGCAAGTAACTGTTTTTAAATATTTATTCTTCCGATCGTTTACGCTTCGGCCCGCACTCCGATTCAAAGCCGGAATGACGGAGACGTGGCGTTAGGGGCGGCAATGCGCATCAGGACAGGCAATCCTTCAGCGAGCCTGCAATGCCGCGCATCAGCTTGAAATAGAGGTCCGGGCCGGGTTCCAGTGTCGCTGCCTCCGGATCGAGCGTCGCCGATTTCGCGGCAGTGCCTTCGGTTATGACTGAAATCAGCTTCGGCTCGAATTGCGGTTCAGCGAAAACGCAGGTTGCGCCAAGCTGGCGAACCTTTTCCTGCATCTGTTTGACGCGGTCCGCCCCCGGCAGGGTTTCGGGGCTGACGGTGATCGACCCCGCCGTCTTCACGCCGTAACGATGCTCGAAATATTGATAGGCATCGTGGAAGACGATGAATGGCTTGTCCTTCACCGGCTTGACCGTTTCCCTGAGTTCGGCATCGAGCGCATCGAGGTCGTCGATCAGTTTTTTGGTATTGGCCTGATAGGTCGCGGCATTGCCGGCATCGGCGGCGATCAGCGCGGTTTCTATCGTCTGCGCCATGGCCTTGGCATTGGCGGGATCGAGCCAGAGATGGGTGTCGTATGCGCCATGGTCATGGTCCTCGTGACCCTCCGCATGGTCGTGTCCATGATCGTGCGCGCCTTCCTCTTCAGCGTGGCCGTCATGCGCCTCGTGGCCTTCATCGCCATGGTCGTGTGCTTCAAAGGGGCCGCCTTCACGGAAGGGCAGCTTTTCCAGACCCTTTGCGTCTTCCAGTTCCACCACGGTTGCCTTGCTGGCAAGCGCTTCGAGCGGCTTTTCCAGGAATGCTTCCAGTCCCGGCCCAACCCAGAAGACCACATCGGCCTTTTCCAGCTTGCGGGCATTGGACGGTCTGAGATTATAGGTGTGCGGCGAAGCCGCGCCGTCGACGATGAGCTGTGGTTCGCCGACGCCCCGCATGATGGCGGCGACGAGGGAATGGACGGGCTTGATCGAGACCACGACATCGGGCGCGGCGGTGGCGCCGGAAGCGGCGGCCGCTATTGCCACCGATGCCATGAGCGGGATCAGGAACGATTTCATGAAATGCACTCCACTTGAAGAAGTATAGTTATGTTATTACATTTATTGCGTAACTCTATAACGTATGCAATAGCGGTAAGCAACATCGCCGAACGGACAATCCCATGCTTCATTCCGCCCATCGGGGCAAAGAGATACTGGTTTCCCTTGCCAATGCCGGCGTCCAGCGCAACGGCCGCTGGCTGGTGCGCGGCGTTGAGTTTTCCGTCAGCAAAGGCGAGATCGTCACGCTGATCGGGCCGAACGGTTCCGGCAAATCCACCAGCGCGAAAATGGCAATCGGCGTGGTGAAGCCGACCGAGGGCGAGGTTTCGCGCATTGCCGGTCTGAAGGTCGGTTATGTGCCGCAGAAGCTTGCCGTGGACTGGACCATGCCGCTTTCGGTGCGGCGGCTGATGACACTGACCGGCCCGCTGCCAGCCCGCGAAATCGATGCGGCGCTGAATGCGACGGGCATTGCGCATCTCGCCAATGCGGAAGTGCAGCACCTTTCCGGTGGTGAGTTCCAGCGCGCACTTCTGGCCCGCGCCATCGCCCGCAAGCCCGATCTGCTGGTTCTTGACGAGCCCGTGCAGGGGGTCGATTTCTCCGGCGAGATTGCGCTCTATGATTTGATAAAAAATATCAGAAATTCAAATAATTGCGGAATTTTGTTAATCTCACATGACCTGCATGTGGTAATGGCTGAAACCGACACCGTGATATGCCTGAACGGCCATGTCTGCTGCCGGGGCACGCCGCAGGCGGTTAGCCAGAGCCCGGAATATATGCGGCTGTTCGGCGGCGCCGCGGCCAAGGCGCTCGCGGTCTATAGCCACCATCACGATCATACGCATCTGCCTGATGGCCGGGTGCAGCATGCGGATGGTTCGGTGACCGATCATTGCCACCCGGAGGATGGGCACCACCATATGCATGACTACGGCCACCATCACGACAGCCATGACGAATGCGGCTGCGGCCATGAGAATGAGCATGAGGGCCATACGCCGTCCAGCCACGGACAGGGAGAGCGCCATGTTTGACGATTTCTTCGTTCGCGCCATGGTCGCCGGTATAGGCGTTGCGCTCACTGCCGGTCCTCTCGGCTGTTTCGTCGTCTGGCGTCGCATGGCCTATTTCGGCGATACGATGGCCCATTCGGCGCTGCTCGGCGTCGCGCTGTCGCTGCTGTTGCAGCTCAACCTCATCGTCAGCGTCTTTCTGGTGGCATCAGCGGTGTCGATCCTGCTGCTCTTTTTGCAACGGCGGCAGGCGCTATCCGCCGATGCGCTGCTTGGTATCTTGTCCCATTCGGCGCTGGCGATCGGTCTCGTCATCGTCGCTTTCATGAGCTGGGTGCGCATCGATCTCGTCTCGTTCCTGTTCGGCGATATTCTCGCCGTTACCCGCAGCGATATCGCCCTGATCTGGGGCGGCGGGCTGGTGGTCATCGTCTCCATGGTGTTCCTGTGGCGGTCGCTGCTTGCCTCCACCGTCAATACGGAGCTGGCCGAGGCCGAGGGGCTGAACCCGGAGCGTGCAAAACTGATCTTCACGCTGTTGATGGCGCTGGTGATCGCCATTGCCATGAAGGTGGTCGGCATCATGCTCATCACATCGCTGCTCATCATACCGGCGGCGACTGCCAGACGTTTTTCCGCGACGCCGGAGGTGATGGCGGTGGTGGCTTCGCTGATCGGCGCAGTCGCCGTTGTCGGCGGCCTGTTCGGCTCGCTCAGTTACGATACACCGTCCGGCCCATCCATCGTGGTTGCCGCGGTGATCCTCTTCGTTATAAGCCTGTTGCCGGCGCCGGGTTTTTCCCGCGCCGCGAATGAAGGAGGCAAATCATGAATGCGCAGACCCAGCAGAACCTCACCAAGAACCAGTCGCTGGTCATGAATGCCCTCTCAAACGCGCATCAGCCGCTCAGCGCCTATATGATCCTCGACAAGCTGCGGGATGAGGGTTTTCGTGCGCCGCTGCAGGTTTACCGGGCGCTGGAAAAGCTGGTGGAGTTTGGTCTCGTACACCGGCTTGAGAGCCTCAACGCCTTTGTCGCCTGCACCCATACGCAGGCTGAGTGCTGCTCGCACCACCATGGCACGGTGGCTTTCGCCATCTGCGAATCCTGCGGGCAAGTGACGGAATTCCACGATCATGAAATCGACCACCGCCTGGAGCGCTGGGTGAAGGACAGCAAGTTCAAGGCGGAAAAGACCACGATTGAAATTCGCGGCCTCTGCGCCGCCTGCTCGGCTTAGTCTCACGGCAGGGCGGGCGTGGATGCCCGCTGTTTCCTAACCTTCGACGATCGCCAGATCTTTCGAAAAACGCTTCCAGTTTTCGATGTATTTTTCCGCCGAGCGGCGGAGCCCCGCGACGGCTTTGTCATCCAGCGTGCGGATGGCGCGCGCCGGCGAGCCGACAATCAGGGAATTGTCCGGAAATTCCTTGCCCTCCGTCACCAGCGCATTGGCGCCGACGAGGCAGTTGCGGCCGATCTTCGCGCCATTCAGGATCGTCGCGCCCATGCCGACGAGCGAGTTGTCGCCAATGGTGCAGCCATGCACGATGGCATGGTGGCCGATGGTGCACATTTCGCCGATGACAGCGGGAAAACCGGGGTCGCTATGCACCATCACGCCTTCCTGAATATTGGTGCCGCGCCCGATGCTGATCGGCTCGTTATCGCCGCGCAGCGTTGCGCCGAACCAGATGCCGACATCCTCACCGAGCGTCACCGAGCCGACGACATTGGCATCCGGGGCAACCCAGTAGCGATCAGGCGCAGGGGTCTGCGGCACCCGGTCGGCGAGGCGGTAAAGCGGCATCGTGGTCTCCTCCCTTTTGTTTTCTTCGGCCTCAGGCAACCGTCACGCCCAGCGTGCCGACACCCTCGACGCCGCATTCGATGCGGTCGCCACGTACGATGGGGCCGACGCCGGCCGGTGTGCCGGTCATGATGACGTCACCGGCGGCAAGCGTGAACAGCTTGGAAAGCTCGGCAATCACTTCCGGCACCTTCCAGATCATCTGGGCAAGATCGCCCGTCTGCTTGCGTTTGCCATTGACGTCGAGCCAGATCGCACCTGTGGCGGGATGGCCGATCCTGTCCGCCGGGACGATGGGGGAGACCGGTGCGGAATATTCGAAAGCCTTCGCGCCTTCCCAGGAGCGGCCCATCTTCTTCAGGCCGTCCTGAAGGTCGCGGCGGGTCATGTCTATGCCGACGGCGTAACCCCAGACATGGTCCAGCGCCTCGGAAGCCGGGATATCGGCACCGCCGCTTTTCAGAACCACGACACACTCGACTTCGTAGTGCACATTCGACGACAGCGGCGGGTAGGGGAAATCCTGACCGGCGGGCAGCAGATTGTCCGGGTTTTTCTGGAAATAAAAGGGCGGCTCGCGCGAGGGATCGTGGCCCATCTCAATGGCGTGATCGGCATAATTGCGGCCGACGCAATAGACCCGCCGGATGGGGAACAGATCGTCCGTGCCTTCAATGGGCAGGAGAACGGGTTTCGGAGCGGGGATGACGGTGGCGGCCATGTCGATTTCCTGTCGTCTTTTTCGGTGCAATTCTTGTCCCGCGATTCCGGGGCGATTTCCAGTTCAAAATGTCCGTGCCTGCAAAACTGGCTTTTTACGGTCCTTTGCTGTAGAAGCCGGCGCAAAGAGGTTAATCCATGTACAGACAAGCGCTTGCAAGCGGCGAAAAAATCTTCGCCGTGGCCCCCATGATCGACTGGACCGATACCCGCTGCAGATTTCTGCACCGGCAATTGTCGAAGCGCGCGCTGCTTTATACCGAAATGATCGTCGCCGATGCCATCATCCACGGCCAGCGCGACAGGCTGCTCGGTTATCACCCTGAGGAACATCCCGTCGCGCTGCAGCTTGGCGGGTCTGATCCGGCCAAGCTTGCCGAGGCGGTGCGGATAGCCGGCGATTACGGATATGACGAGATCAACCTCAATGTCGGCTGCCCGTCGGATCGGGTGCAGTCCGGCACATTCGGCGCCTGCCTGATGCGCGAGCCGGAGGTGGTGGCGCAATGTGTCACCGCAATGAAGGCTGTCGCCAGCGTGCCGGTTACGGTGAAGTGCCGGATCGGGGTGGACGACCAGCAGCCGGAAGCGGTTCTGCCGGATTTTCTGAAGCGGGTTGTTGCGGCGGGCGCGGACGCGGTCTGGGTTCATGCGCGAAAAGCCTGGTTGCAGGGGCTTTCGCCAAAGGAAAACCGCGAAGTGCCGCCGCTCGATTACGATCTCGTCTATCGCATGAAGCGGGAAAACCCTGATGTCTTTATCGGCATCAATGGCGGTATCGCCGATCTCGATCAGGCGAGCGGGCATCTCCAGCATATGGATGGCGTGATGCTCGGCCGTGCCGCTTATCACAACACGTCCATTCTTGCCGATGTCGACCATCGCATCTATGGCGAAGAGGCTCGCCAGCCGGACTGGATAGCGTTGCGTGACACGATGATCGCCTATGCCGCCGACTATATCGCCGCGGGCGGACGTCTCAACCACGTCACCCGCCACATGGTCGGGCTGTTTCAAGGCATGCCCGGCGCGCGCCGTTTCCGGCAAATCCTCTCCAGCGACGCCACTCGGCCGGGCGCTGGCCCGGAGGTTATCGAGGCCGCTTTCGCGGCCATCGATTTCAGCCCGACGAAAGAAATGGCGGGCTGAAAGCGCTCAGACCACCTTTTGCAGTTCCTGCGCACCAACAGGCGCATTCACCTTTCCGCCGGTGATGAAGAAGGCGAAGACATCGCGTGGTGTCTTTTCGACCTTCCGATCCGGCGCTATCAGCGGCAGATCGTCCGGCACGCCGCCCTTTGCATAGGTCTTTACCCGGTCGGCCCAGTGGTCGATCTCTTTTTTCGGGTAACAGGTCTTGATATCGTCCTCGCCCTTCTGCAGGCGGCAATAGACGAAATCGGCCGTCACATCAGGCAGCATCGGATAATCATGATGGTCGGCGCAGACGACGGCGACCTTGTGCCTGGCGAGAAGATCGATGAATTCCGGAACCTGAAATGTCTCGTTGCGCACCTCAACCACATGGCGAAGACGGATGCCGTCCTGCTTCTCCGGTAATAGGGACAGAAATGCGCCAAAATCCTCCGCGTCGAATTTTTTCGTCGGCGCAAATTGCCAGAGGATCGGACCGAGGTGGGACCCGAGTTCCGTCAGCCCCTGCGTCAGAAACTTCGTCATCGATTCACCAGCCTCGGCCAGAACCTTGCGGTTGGTGACGAAACGGCTCGCCTTTAGCGAGAAGATGAAATCCTCGGGCACTTCGGAAGCCCATTTTGCAAAAGTTTCCGGCTTCTGGCTGCTATAATAGGTGCCGTTCACCTCGATGGCCGTGAGCTGCCGGCTGGCGTGCTCCAGCTGGCGCTTCTTCGGCAATTTTTCGGGATAAAACGTGCCTTCCCATGGCTCAAAGGTCCAGCCGCCGATACCGGTGCGGATCGTGCCTGATGTAGACATATGCTGTTCCTCCTCCGGCCTTCGGCCTATCGAACCCTTGCGACGAAAGCTGCGGATTACTCCGCAGCCTCCCGTTTTCCGGCCGGCCGGCGCTCCAGAAGCTCCTTCAGGAAGTGACCGGTATAGGAACGCTCGACCTTCACGATGTCCTCCGGTGTGCCCGTCGCCACCACTTCGCCGCCGCCCGTGCCGCCTTCAGGCCCGATATCGATGATCCAGTCAGCCGTTTTGATGACTTCCAGATTATGCTCGATCACCACGACGGAATTGCCCTGCTCGACCAGCGCATGCAGCATTTCCAGGAGCTTGTTGACGTCGTGGAAATGCAGGCCCGTCGTCGGTTCGTCGAGAATATAGAGCGTGCGGCCCGTCGAGCGTTTCGACAGTTCCTTGGCGAGCTTGACGCGCTGCGCTTCGCCGCCGGAGAGCGTATTGGCCTGCTGGCCGACCTTGATGTAACCGAGGCCGACATCGAACAGCGATTGCAGCTTGTCGCGCACGGCCGGGACGGCGGCGAAGAACTCCACGCCTTCTTCCACCGTCATATCCAGCACATCGGCGATGGACTTGCCCTTGAAGGTGACATCGAGCGTCTCGCGATTGTAACGCTTGCCGTGACATACATCGCAGGTGACGTAAACATCAGGCAGGAAGTGCATCTCGATCTTGATGACCCCGTCGCCCTGGCAGGCCTCGCAGCGGCCGCCCTTGACGTTGAAGGAGAAACGGCCCGGCGCATAACCGCGCGCCTTCGCTTCCGGCAGGCCGGCGAACCAGTCGCGGATCGGCGTGAAGGCGCCGGTATAGGTGGCCGGGTTGGAACGCGGCGTGCGGCCAATCGGCGACTGGTCGATATCGATGACCTTGTCGATGAATTCGAAACCGTCGATGCGGTCGTGTTCGGCCGGGATTTCGCGCGCACCCATCACCCGACGCGCCGCCGACTTGTAGAGCGTCTCGATCAGGAAGGTGGATTTGCCGCCGCCCGATACGCCGGTTACGGCAGTGAAAACACCGAGCGGCACGGCGGCCGTGACATTCTTCAGGTTGTTGCCGCGTGCGCCAAAAACCTTGATCTCGCGACCCTTCTTGGGCTTGCGGCGCTCCGCCGGCACGGCGACACCGAGCTCGCCGGAGAGATATTTGCCGGTCAGCGATTTCGGATTGGCCATCACGTCCTGCGGCGAGCCTTCAGCGATCACCTGACCGCCATGAATGCCGGCGGCTGGGCCGATATCGACCACATAATCCGCCGTCAGAATGGCGTCCTCGTCGTGTTCGACCACGATGACGGTATTGCCGATATCGCGCAGATGTTTCAGCGTATCCAGCAGGCGGGCATTGTCGCGCTGGTGCAGGCCGATCGACGGTTCGTCGAGAACATAGAGAACGCCGGTGAGGCCCGAACCGATCTGCGAGGCCAGCCGGATGCGCTGGCTTTCTCCGCCGGAAAGCGTGCCGGAATTGCGCGACAGGCTGAGATAATCCAGCCCGACATCGTTGAGGAAGCGCAAGCGTTCGCGGATTTCCTTGAGGATGCGGACTGCGATCTCGTTCTGCTTGGCGTTGAGGCTTTCCGGCAGTACCTCGAACCAGTCGCGCGCGGTGCGGATCGACATTTCGGTGACTTCGCCGATATGCAGCCTGTTGATCTTGACGGCGAGCGCTTCCGGCTTCAGGCGATAACCGGCGCAGGCCGGGCAGGGGGCCGCCGACATGTAGCGTTCGATTTCCTCGCGCGCCCAGGCGCTGTCGGTCTCTTTCCAGCGACGCTCCAGATTGGGCACGATGCCTTCGAAATTCTTCACCGTCTTGTAGGAGCGGGCGCCGTCCTGATAGTTGAATTCGATCTTGTCATCCGTGCCCTGAAGAATGGCGTGCTGCGCCTCTTTCGAAAGATCCGACCACTTGCTCGACAGCTTGAAGCCGAAAGCCTTGCCGAGCGCTTCCAGCGTCTGATTGTAATAGGGCGACGAGGATTTGGCCCAGGGAGCGATGGCGCCGTCACGCAGGGTACGGGCGGGCTCCGGCACGATCAGGTTTTCATCCACTTTCTGCTGCGAGCCGAGGCCATCGCAGCTCGGGCAGGCGCCGAAGGGATTGTTGAAGGAGAACAGCCGCGGCTCGATTTCCGGAATGGTGAAACCGGAAACGGGGCAGGCGAATTTTTCCGAAAACAGCACCCGCTCATGGGTCTCGTTGAGCGACTTGTTGGCGGAGCCGCCGGCGGCGGTTTCTTCCGGCGGCAGGGGCTTGTCGGCGAATTCGGCAACCGCCAGGCCGTCGGCGAGCTTGAGGCAGGTCTCGAGACTGTCGGCCAGGCGCGCGGCCATATCCGGGCGCACCACCGCACGGTCGACCACAACGTCGATATCGTGCTTGTATTTCTTGTCGAGGGCGGGCACGTCGGCGATTTCGTAGAACTGGCCATCCACTTTGACGCGCTGGAAGCCCTTCTTCATCAGGTCGGCGAGTTCCTTTTTATATTCGCCTTTGCGGCCGCGCACCATCGGCGCGAGAATATAAAGACGTGTGCCTTCCTCGAAAGCGAGGATGCGGTCGACCATCTGGCTCACCGTCTGGCTTTCGATCGGCAGGCCCGTGGCCGGCGAATAGGGGACGCCGACACGCGCGAACAGCAGGCGCATATAGTCGTAGATTTCGGTGACCGTGCCGACCGTGGAACGCGGATTGCGCGATGTGGTCTTCTGCTCGATGGAGATTGCCGGCGAGAGGCCGTCGATCTGGTCGACATCCGGTTTCTGCATCATTTCCAGGAACTGGCGCGCATAGGCCGACAGGCTCTCGACATAACGGCGCTGGCCTTCGGCATAGATCGTATCGAAGGCAAGCGAGGACTTGCCCGAACCGGAAAGGCCGGTCATGACGATCAGCTTGTTGCGCGGCAGGTCCAGATCGATGCCCTTGAGGTTGTGCTCGCGGGCGCCACGGATGGAAATCGTCTTCAGTTCACTCATGACAAGGCTCGGACAAAAATAACAGGCTTGATGGCAGCGCGTCCTTATGTAGTGACGCAGCCGGATGTGTCGAGGTCTATTCCCAATCGGTCGCAGCTTTTCGGAATGCTTGACTCGAAATCTGCGATTTAATAGAACAAAAAAGGAACGAATTGCAAGCGCGAATGTCTGCTCCCGCAGCTTAAGATTATTCTTTGTGGATAGTTCCATGCTTGCGGTGCCCTTTGCGGGCGGCGGCAGCTATTGTGTGGCGAATTTTTTGAAATGCAATTGCCGGTCATGATGGCCGGCGGACAGGATGACGAGATGGCTGGTAGCGTAAACAAGGTAATTCTGATCGGGAACGTGGGCGCCGATCCCGAAATCCGCCGGACGCAGGATGGCCGCCCCATCGCCAATCTGCGCATTGCCACCTCGGAGACCTGGCGGGACCGCAACAGCGGCGAGCGCCGCGAGAAGACCGAATGGCACACCGTCGTCGTCTTCAACGAAGGCCTGTGCAAGGTCGTCGAGCAATATGTCAAGAAGGGCGCCAAGCTCTATATCGAAGGCCAGCTGCAGACGCGCAAATGGCAGGACCAGACCGGCAACGACCGTTATTCCACTGAAATCGTGCTGCAGGGCTTCAACTCCACGCTGACGATGCTCGATGGTCGCGGTGAGGGCGGTGGCCGCAGCGGCGGCGATTTCGGCGGCGGCAACGATTATGGCAGTGGCGGCGGCTCCAGCTATGGCGGCGGTTACGACCAGCAGTCCTCGTCGCGCGGCGGCTCTTCCCGTGGCGGCGGCCAGCCTTCCGGCGGCTTCTCCAACGATATGGATGACGATATTCCGTTCTGAGCGGCTGGCGAATTCGGGAAAGCGTAACGGGAGACAGGTATGAGTGATGCGCCCGCACCGAAACAGCCGGCAACCTGGCGCATCGTTCTTGCCTTCTTTCTCGATTTCTGGACGGCGTTTTTCGCCGCCGGATTTCTCGTGGCGGCGGTTGCAGACGGGCGCACGCCACAGGGGTTTGCCTTGAACGGTGTGCCTGCCTTTATCGCCTTTGCGCTTATCATCGCATATTTTGTCGTGCTCGGCCGGTTCTTCGGCGGCACGCTATGGCAGCGTCTTCTGAAGGCGAGGCGCTAACATCCGGCTTTGCCGGTTCCAGGGGCGTCGCGGCAGACTATGCCGCGACCTTGTCCGCCAGCATCGCGACCATGACATCGGATTGCGACACGATGCCCACCATCTTACCTCTGGCGTCGATGACCGGCAGGTAATGCAGTCCTTCTTCGGCAAAGCGGATGATGGCCTCCTCGATTGCCGTTTCAGGCCGTACGGTTCTGACCGGCGATGTCATGATGTCCTTGACGGTATCGTTGGGGGCGCTTGCGCCGGAGAGGATGAGGCGCAGCCGCTGCAGGAAACCAATGGAGGGGCGGCCGTTTCTCCAGCTCGCCTTTTCCAGAAAATCCGTCTGGGTGACGATGCCGACGATCTCCGCTTTATCGTTGGTGACCGGCAATGCCTTGAAATGGTGGCTGTGCATCAGCGCGTGGGCATGGCGCAGACTGTCATCAGGCGCAACACCGACGACATCGCGCGACATGACGCTGGCGCAATCGAGATGCAGCGCACGGCGACGCCAGGAGCGCAGTTCGGTCTTGCGTAAAATGGTTTCGAGCTCGTCGCGGTCGATATCCAGGACCTGGTCATATTCCTTCAGCACCTCGTCGAGGTCGTTGGAGGAAAAGCCGATTTTCTGGATGGGGGTCGGATCGGTGGTGCCATGGGCGGCCTTGCCGAGCTTCAGGCCGTGTGGGTAGGCGCGGCCGGTAGCATTGTTATAGGCGAGGGCCAGGGCAAGAAGGATCAGCGAATTTCCGGCGACCGGCCACAGCAGAAAGCCATAACCGAGGCTGTGGACGGCAGGGCCGCCGAGAACGGCGGTCAGAGCCACCGCACCGCTTGGCGGGTGCAGGCAGCGCAAGGCCATCATCGCGGCAATGGCGAGGCTGATGGCGAGCGCGCTGGCAAGGAATAGATCCGGAACCAGCAGCGCCACTGTCACGCCCACGAAGGCCGAAACGAGGTTGCCGCAGAGGATCGACCAGGGCTGCGCCAGCGGGCTGGAGGGCACGGCGAACAAAAGCACCGCGGAAGCGCCCATCGGCGCGATCATGGCGGGCAGGGTGGGATCGAAACTGAGAGCGAGACTTCCCAGAAGGCCGGTCAGCAGAATGCCGACAAAGGCGCCGGTTGCGGAGCGCAGCCTTTCCCTGTTGCTGACGGGTGCGGCATCCGGGATGAGGCGACGCAGCGTGGAACGCATGGAGATAACTTTCGAATCCGAAAAAACATGCGTCTTTTAGCCGAAGCGGCGGTCGGATTTAAAGGGAGGATTTTCCGGCATTTCAGCGGTTGGCGGGAATTTATTGCGCAGGCACCGCCAAGGGTTGGCCTTTCAAAATGCGAAGGCCGATTTTATGCCATCGACCACGAACTGTACGGAAAGGGCGGCAAGCAGCACGCCGAGCAGTCGGGTCAGGATCGCGCGGCCGGTATTGCCGAGAAAACGGTCCATCCGTTCCGAGACGATCAACGCGGCATAAACGAGGGCCATGGCGAAAGCGAGGATCAGGATGAGCACCAGCATCTCGACGGTGGTTTTCATCGAGCCGGCAAGTAGCACGGTGGCGGAAATGGCGCCCGGCCCGGCGATCAGGGGCAGCGCCAGCGGAAAGACCGCCAGATTGTGAAGGTGGTCCTTGGTGATGGCGATCTCGGAGGTCTTTTCCTTGCGCTCCTGGCGTTTTTCGAAAATCATCTCGAAGGAAATCCAGAACAGCAACAGGCCGCCGGCGATGCGAAAAGCGCCGAGCGAGATGCCGAGAAGATTGAGGATGGCAAGGCCGAAGAGCGCGAAGACGGCGAGAATGCCGAAGGCGATGATGGAGCCGCGCAGCGCCACCTGGCTGCGCTGGTCGCGCGTCATACCGGCGGTCAGCGCCAGAAAGACGGGGGCAAGGCCCGGCGGATCGAGCGTGACCAGAAGTGTGGTAAGCGCGTTGATGAGCGTTTCGCTGCTGGCCATTCTTTCCCCGTCTTATCTGTTTTTAGGACGGAGCCTACGCAAGTCGCCGGCACTTTGAAAGGGAGCGGCGGTGCTTTTGCCGGGCTAAATCGTGAAAAGCGGCGTTCGTCTTGCAAATGACGCAAAAGCCTGTTCAAAACTCGCCGGGAAATTGGCTTAACGTGGCTGTTTCCGCTATAAAAATCCATCCGATTCTTAACAGAGAATGTGATCCGTTTTGACTGACCAGAGCCCCCCCGGCGGCGGAAAACTTCCGCCAGGCATTGAACCGATTTCCATCATGGAGGAAATGCAGCGGTCGTATCTCGATTACGCCATGAGCGTCATCGTGTCCCGCGCGCTTCCCGATGTGCGAGACGGCCTGAAGCCGGTTCATCGCCGTATTCTTTACGGCATGTCCGAACTCGGCATCGACTGGAACAAGAAATACGTCAAATGCGCCCGCGTTACCGGGGACGTGATGGGTAAATTCCATCCGCACGGCAATGCGGCGATCTATGACGCTTTGGCGCGTATGGCGCAGGACTGGTCGCTCCGCCTGCCGCTGATCGACGGGCAGGGCAATTTCGGCTCCATCGACGGCGATCCGCCGGCGGCAGAACGTTATACCGAATGCCGTCTGGAAAAGGCCGCCCATTCGCTGCTCGACGATCTCGACAAGGAAACGGTCGATTTCCGCGACAACTATGACGGCACCCTGCAGGAGCCGGTCGTCATTCCGGCGAAGTTCCCGAACCTTCTGGTCAACGGGGCAGGCGGCATCGCGGTCGGCATGGCCACCAATATTCCGCCGCACAATCTCTCGGAAGTCATCGACGGCTGTATCGCCATGATCGACAATCCGGCGATCGAGCTGCCGGAGCTGATGCAGATCATTCCCGGCCCGGATTTCCCGACCGGCGCGCTGATCATGGGCCGTTCCGGCATCCGTTCAGCCTATGAGACCGGCCGCGGCTCGGTTATCATGCGCGGCCGCGCCACCATCGAGCCGATGCGCGGCGACCGCGAGCAGATCATCATCACCGAGGTTCCCTATCAGGTGAACAAGGCGAACATGATCGAAAAGATGGCCGAACTGGTCAAGGAAAAGCGCATCGAGGGTATTTCCGACCTGCGCGACGAATCCGACCGTCAGGGCTATCGCGTCGTCATCGAATTGAAACGCGACGCCAATGCCGAAGTCATCCTGAACCAGCTTTACCGCTATACGCCGCTGCAGACCTCCTTCGGCTGCAACATGGTGGCGCTGAACGGCGGCAAGCCGGAGCAGATGACGCTTATCGACATGCTGCGCGCCTTCGTGGCCTTCCGCGAGGATGTCGTCAGCCGTCGTACGAAATATCTGCTGCGCAAGGCGCGCGAGCGCGCGCATGTGTTGGTTGGTCTGGCGATTGCGGTTGCCAATATCGATGAGGTCATCCGGGTTATCCGTCATGCGCCCGATCCCGCTTCGGCCCGCGAAGAGCTGATGACGCGGCGCTGGCCGGCGCAGGATGTGGAAAGCCTGATCCGTCTGATCGACGATCCGCGCCACCGCATCAATGAAGATGGCACCTATAATCTCTCGGAAGAGCAGGCCCGCGCCATTCTCGAACTGCGCCTTGCCCGCCTCACGGCGCTTGGCCGCGATGAAATCGGCGACGAGCTGAACAAGATCGGCGCGGAAATTTCCGAGTACCTCGAAATCCTGTCGTCGCGCCTGCGCATCCAGCAGATCGTCAAGGACGAGCTTGTCGCCATCCGCGACGAGTTCGGCACGCCGCGCCGGTCCGAGATCGTCGAGGGCGGTCCCGATATGGACGATGAAGACCTCATCGCCCGCGAGGACATGGTCGTCACCGTTTCGCATCTCGGCTATATCAAGCGCGTGCCGTTGACCACCTACCGGGCGCAGCGTCGCGGCGGCAAGGGCCGTTCCGGCATGGCGACGCGCGACGAGGATTTCGTCAACCGTCTCTTCGTTGCCAATACCCATACGCCGGTGCTGTTCTTCTCCTCGCGTGGCATCGTCTACAAGGAAAAGGTCTGGCGTCTGCCGATCGGTACGCCGCAGTCCAAGGGCAAGGCCCTCATAAACATGCTGCCGCTGGAGCCCGGCGAGCGCATCACCACCATCATGCCGTTGCCCGAGGACGAAACCACCTGGGAAACGCTGGATGTGATGTTCTCGACGACGCGCGGCACGGTTCGCCGCAACAAGCTCGGCGATTTCGTTCAGGTCAACCGCAATGGCAAGATCGCCATGAAGCTGGACGAGGAGGGCGATGAAATCCTCTCCGTCGAAACCTGTACGGACCGCGACGACGTGTTGCTGACGACCGCGCTCGGCCAGTGCATCCGCTTCCCCGTGGACGATGTGCGCGTCTTTGCCGGCCGCAACTCCGTCGGCGTGCGCGGCATCAACATGGCCGAGGGCGACCGCATCATCTCCATGACCATTGTGGGCCATGTGGAAGCTGAACCGTGGGAGCGTGCGGCCTATCTGAAGCGCTCGGCTACCGAACGGCGTGCCGCAGGCGTCGATGAGGACGATATCGCGCTCGTCGGCGAGGAAGTTACGGAAGAGGGCGAACTCAGCGAAGAGCGCTATCAGGAACTGAAGGCACGCGAAGAATTCGTGCTGACGGTTTCCGTGAAGGGATTCGGCAAGCGTTCCTCTTCTTACGACTTCCGCACCTCTGGTCGCGGCGGCAAGGGCATCCGCGCCACCGATACCTCGAAGACCAACGAGATCGGCGAACTCGTCGCGGCCTTCCCCGTGGAAGAAGGCGACCAGATCATGCTGGTTTCCGATGGCGGTCAGCTCATCCGCGTGCCGGTCAACGGCATCCGCATCGCCAGCCGCGCCACCAAGGGTGTGACGATCTTCTCTACCGCCAAGGATGAGAAGGTGGTTTCCGTGGAGCGCATCAACGAGCCGGAAGGCGACGACGAAGCAGAGAACGGCAATGGCGAAGATGCCGCCGACGATCTGCCGGATACGCCGGAGGCACCGGAGAGCGAGGCGTAAGCCGCCTCGTTATCTTCGGTTACCAATCAAGAAAAACCCCGCGGCGCTCAGGCTCCGCGGGGTTTTTGTTTGTGTCTAGTCGACTGCGTTTGATTTTCAGCGAATGCGAATATGGACCGGAGCGCGACCCGAGCGGCTCGCGACATGAAGGTGGATGTTCGCTTCCGGCTGGTTGGAGCGCCAGGCGCGGGCGCCATGCGACAGAAGCAGCGCCACGAGATCGCGTGTCTTCGCCTTGGAACGATTAAGACCGAGATCGGCGATACGCATCGCCGCTTCGTGAATGGGATGCAGAACCGACAGGCTGCCATGCCCGTTGCCAGACGCAATGTCCGAATAATTCTCGTTGACTGCCATCTTGGAAAGCCTCGCTACACATTACAAACTTCGAGGAGACAGGCGATGTTTCGACTATGAACCACCGCCTGCGGAAACGTCTGTTACTGGAGTGACGCCCAGCAGCTGACGCCTTTCTTTTTCAATGCATTGCATGCATTTACCGCGGCGTTCTGGCCATCGAAGCCGCCGAAACGGGCGCGGTAGATCTGGGAGCCGTCCTTGCTGAAGGCGACCGTGAAGGGTTTTGCGGAGCGCAGTGCCGCGCCGCCCTTTTCCTGTGCGTTCTGCAACAGGCCACGTGCGGAGTTCTCATCCGGAGATGCGCCGATCTGGATGACCCAGCCACCCTGCGGAGCCTCGGCCCTGGCCGAAACCGAAGGGGCGGAGACAACAGGCGCCGTGGTGGACGCGGTGACGATATTGTCCACCTTGGTCGAATTGGTGATCAATTTGCGGTCCGGTGCAGCGGGCGCCTGATTGATTGGATCCTTGCCCTTCTGCCAGGTGGCAGCTTCCATGGCCTTGACGGCTGCATTGGAAGAGGAGCCTGCGAAGGCGGTGACCGGGGATTCTTCGTAACGGGTCTGCGGCACCGGACCGGAATTGGGTAGGCCGGCTGCGGTTGCTGCAACTGCCACGGAAGGAACAGCAGCGGCCACGGCGACGGGCTCTTCGACCGGCGCTGAGCGGGTCTGCGCGATCAGGTTGCTGTTGCCGCCACGCGATGCCTGCGGCAGGTAGGTTGCGACAAGCTTGCGCATGGTGGCGTCACGGGCAGCGCTGGAGCGGCCGCCGAGAACGACGGCGACGATGGAGCGACCGTCAAGTTGAGCCGATGTGGCAAGGTTGCTGCCGGCTGCACGTGTATAACCGGTCTTGATGCCATCCACACCCTTCACGGTTCCGACGAGGCGGTTATGGTTGCCGATAACCTGCTTGCCGAAGTTGAAGGTGCGGGTGGAGAAATAGCCGTAATATTGCGGGAAATGCTGGCGAAGCGCGACGCCGAGACGGGCTTGGTCGCGTGCCGTCGTCATCTGCGCCGTGTTGGGCAGGCCGTTGGCGTTGCGATAGGTCGTGCGGGTCATGCCGAGTGCGCGGGCCTTGGCGGTCATCATTCTGGCGAAACGGTCTTCCGAGCCGCCGAGATATTCGCCGAGCGCGGTTGCCATGTCATTTGCGGACCGGGTGACGAGTGCAAGGATAGCCTGTTCCACAGTGATGCTGCCGCCGGCGCGCACGCCAAGCTTGGATGGCGGCTCCTTCGCGGCGTTGGCTGACACCGGCACCCTGGAATCGAGCGAGATACGTCCGGTATTGAGCGCTTCGAATGTCAGATAAAGCGTCATCATCTTCGTCAGCGAAGCCGGATAACGCAGCCCGTCCGGATCCTCGCCATAGAGGACCTTGCCGGTCTTGGCATCGATGACGATGCCCGCATATTTCGGATCGGCCTTTGCGGTCTGAACGGATGTTGCGGTTATGAACGCCGCAGCAAGGGTTAGCGCAATAAACCTTACGAAAGACGTCGCACCCGCTTTGCGCGAATGTGCCCCAGATAGACTTTTCAACACTGCTGAACTCTTCAATCGCATATTTCTGTTCCGCTCGGACACGCCCCGCCCGATGCTCCGGGAAGAAACTTTATCGGGATGGCGTTACCAAGTGGTTTATGAAAGGTATCTGCCTTCCATAAAATGCGACTTTTCGCACGCAATCTGTGCCGTGCTGTTTCACCGATTTCCGTCTTTTACGAGGCGGCGCTCGATATAGTTTTTTACATCCGCGTCGAGCTTTTGCCATTGTGGCAGCAGGGCGGAGGAGAAACGATAGAACAGGCTGAGGTCCTGTCCGGCGTGAATATCCCTCTGGCAATCGCTGCCGGTGGCCGCCTGCGGCGTTTGCGGCAGCAGGCAGCGCACCACATAGGCGCTTTGGCCTTCGCGCTCGCCGGTCAATATGACTTCCTTGCCGTAACCGGAATCGGCGCGCAGGCGGTGCAGCAGCAGGCCGTGCTTCAGCGGTACGGGCTCTCCCTCCGTCAGCCGCGAATAGATCGGCCCGAAACGACCGGACATGTCCTCGGACATGGTGCTTTGCGAAAGCTGGATGAAGATCAGCCCTGCCGCCTGCGCCGGATCGTCGAAGACGGCGCGATTCGCTTCCTCGTAACCCTTGAGGTCAGGCCAGCTCAGATAAAGGTCGACGCGCTCGCGTTCTCCGCCGAGGCGCTCGGAAGGCGCCCGAAGGGTGTTTTTGGCAAGCTTCAGCCGGTCGTTGCCGATGACGATCTCCACCTCCTCGGTGGCCGTCGTATGGCCCGCCTGGAGAATCCGCTCGCCATACCATTTAATGCCGACGTTGAGGGTGCCGAGAAAGACGAGAAGAATTCCGGCGATGAGAGCGGCCCGGAGCATGAGTGACGATGAAAGCAGGGGTTTCTGGTCGTTCATGGGCTTCCATATTCGTTCCGGCCGCCGGATGGGTTTCCGGCCGGGAAATAGCCGTGCAAAGCTTTAACCCGGGGCGATCGGCATTGAAATGATGTTTTGCCGCTGCTACCTGATAACCACCAAGCAAAGGACGGCATATGGCAGCGCGCGACAGATATTCCCGGAAGCTCGAATGTTCCAGATGTGGTCATCAGGGTTTTGCCGAAGCGTCGGAATCGGATGACAAGAGCCGCCGGGACGTCGATTTTCGCATCGATGAAATGCCGCGTGGATTTCGCGCGGAGCGCGCCTCGGGCGATCCGACGGATTTCATGATCCGCTGCGCTCAGTGCGGCAATATATTCCGTTTCCTGCAGAAAACCGCCTATGCGCCCGGAGGCGAGCCACGGGTGAAGGCCTGAAGGGAAGGTGCCAGCATGACTTTACCGCAACAACCGAACGGAGCGCCGCAAAGGCGCAAGCCGATCTGGCCGTGGATCGTGCTTCTGGTGCTGACGCTCTCAGCCATCTACTCCTATAATCGCGCCAACGAAATCATCGCGGAATTGTCCGACACCTTGCCGCCGGCGCTGCTGAACCTGTTCGAAGATATTCTCCGGGGTGACGGCCGGCATGGCAATGGTGGGCCGAGCATCGGCGTCTGAGGCGAGGGCGGTTGGAGAGCCGCTGGCCTTTTTTGGGTGCGCTTCGCCTTCTGGGCCAAAAAAGAAAAAAGCCCCGCAAAGAGGCGGGGCAGGTTGATCGCTCGGGGAAAGTTGGGCAATGCCCGGGAGCGATGGGTTGATATAAGTGACGATAGTGCTGACGCGATAGGCCATTTCCGTCCCAAACAGTACGCCTATGCATAAATTTCGCTCAATCAGCAGATTTTTAAACGACGAGTTCGGACAATCTGTAAGACAACTTGACAGACTTGCGCTTTATTCTTCGCATTGCCTCGAATTGCACATATTCGCCTTTAACATAACGTGACATGAGCAGACGCATGGATAAATCGGGAATCCTCTTCGTGGCGCTTTTGCTGGTGCTTGTCGCAATCGTTTTAAGCCTGACGCTATTCGATACGGCTCAGCAGGTGCCCTCGATACCTTCAGGCGACGGATCCCTGCTGCCTCCGGCAACGACCCCGGGGCAATGATATGCCAGCCGTAAGAGAAGGGCGACACAGCTCGCCCGGGCGGGATTGACGGCCTTTTTCAAACCGCTATAAAGCCTCACCACCGATGGATGGGTGTCCGAGTGGTTTAAGGAACCGGTCTTGAAAACCGGCGTGCGTGAGAGCGTACCGTGGGTTCGAATCCCACCCCATCTGCCATAAAGCGCAAAAATCATTCAAACACGCTGCGACGAGGGATGCCTCGATCGCGTTAATCAGCTTTGGAATGGCTCGAATTCAGCGCAAATGAGAAACCCGCCTTGCGGCGGGTTCCCAGTGTTCATCCAATCAGATTTCCGGGCAGCCCCGTTCGTTGGCGAAGGTGATGCGATCCGGTCCCCGGCGCGTGAAGCCTTCGACGACGACACGACCAGGTGTGACGCGCACGACCTCTGGATCGCGCAGGCCTGCTTCACGGGCGGCAGCGCGGGCTTCGCGTTCGCTGCAGCCACGCATGCGGGGCGGGCCGCGGCGGTCTACGTCCCGGTCACGATCGCGGATGACGGGGCGAACGCCGTCGGGGCCGATTCTGAGTTCCATGTCCTGCGCACCTGCGGGGATCGGCGCGGCGAAGGATACTAGGGCGATGCCCATCGCAAGAGCTGTGGTTTTCATAAGCTTGATCATGTTTCCTCCCTCAGCCGAAACCGGCGGAAAGCTCGTTTCTTTGCGGGGAGAGAACGCGGTTGCCGTCCGTTTGTTCCTTGCAGACGCGGTGAGCGGGAGATGTTGGGGCGGGTAAATCCGGCCCGATGGGTGGGCTCAAAAGATAGAAATCATTAACCACGTTCGTTACAATTTTATCGAATTTGCAGAAGTCGTTCGCATTTTCGCCACGTTATGCACAAGATTAAGCGACTGTTAGGTGCTTCGATGGCAGGGGCAGTTATCGAGGCAAGTGAGGGTGCGGTTCTCCGAGCCAATAGCAGCGTGGGGCAGACGATTTGAATTCTACGGTCAAGAAACTCGGCATCAACGCCAGGTCGGGCGTGAAGTGGCTTGCAATTTCCGTGCTTTGCGCTGCAACCGCATCGTGTTCCACGACATCCGAGACCAAGCCCAAGCCCAAGCGCAGCAAGGAATATTTTTCCGAATCCGAATATGGCGTCAAAGCCAGTCCGCGTGTGGCCGATGGCAAGGCCATTCCCAAGGGCGGCGGGCGAGAGTTGATCGGCAATGCCTATACAGTCAAGGGCCGCCGTTATTTCCCGAAGGAAGAGCCGGGTTACAACAAGACCGGTCTTGCTTCCTGGTACGGTTCTGCCTTCCATGGTCGCCTGACCGCCAATGGCGAAGTCTACGACAAAGAACATCTTTCTGCCGCACATCCGACATTTCCCCTGCCGAGCTACGCGCGCATCACCAACATGGAAAATGGCGCTTCGGTTCTGGTGCGCGTCAACGATCGCGGACCGTTCCACGAAGGCCGCCTGATCGACGTTTCCAGCAAGACGGCCGATCTTCTCGACATGAAGGCCACCGGCACGGCCAATGTGCGGGTGCAATATGCCGGCCGCGCACCGCTTGATGGTCACGACATGCCTTATCTGATGGCATCCTATATCCCGAAGGGTTCGCGCTCGCCGGGTGTGGCACCCGAAGGGCAGATCGCGACGGGCGTGATGGTGGCTTCGGCCTCGCCGAATTTCGTTCCGGCGCCCGCGTCCAACCCGAATTATGCCGGCTCCACACAGACGGCGCTCGTCGGTTCCAAGAAGAATGCGGCGCTTCAGGCCATGCCGCTGGTCAACGGCCCGGCACCGGCTTTCGAGCAGTTCGCGATACTGCCGGAAATCGGCCCTATCCTGGCGGAGCGCCCGGAAGGCAATTTCATGCGTGAGCCGGCGGCGCCTGGCGGCAATTATCTGCGTGTGCCGACGCCTTCCTCCAAATTTGCTGCGGCCTATTCCGAAGAATCGGCTACGGTCTCCAGGACCGCGAGCGCCTTCGACAGCGTGCTCGTCGACCGTGGCGCGCTCAACGAGCAATCGATACTCGCCCATGTGAAGCGTCAGCAGGCGAAGTCCCGCTGACGGGTTGAAGGATACGGCCGGCCTCTCGCCTTTATCGCGGGCAGCCGGTTACGGCAGGCAGGACTGGGCGGTTTCATGCGCAAGGCCATTCATCGCTCCTATCGTTCGGTCGCCGTAGCGGCAGCGTTTGCGTTTTTCAGTGCAGGCCCGGTGCAATCACAGACCGGCCCCTTCATCGCAAAGGCCGAACAGGCTTACATGATCGATGCCGAAACAGGCACGGTGCTTCTTTCGCAAAACGAGAATCAGCCCTTTCCGCCCGCGTCGCTTGCAAAGCTGATGACGGTTGAGGTGGTGCTGGATGCGCTGTCAAAGGGGCAGGTCACGTCAGAGACGGCTTATCCCGTCTCGGAATATGCCTGGCGCACGGGCGGCGCGCCCTCGCGCACCTCGACCATGTTCGCGGCGCTGAAATCCTCCGTCAGCATCAACGATCTTTTGACCGGCATCATCGTGCAGAACGCCAATGACGGCTGCATCGTCGTTGCCGAAGGCATGGCGGGTTCGGATGCCGCTTTCGCCAAGCGCATGACGGCGCGGGCGGGCGAACTGGGCATGAGCAGCAGCACCTTCACCAATTCGACCGGGCTTCCCGACCCCGGCAACCGGACGACCGCGAGGGACATGGTGCGTCTCGCGCAGCATCTGCGCGATACCTATCCGGAGCGTTACGGGCTTTTCACCAAACCGGATTTCGAATGGAACCGGATTTTCCAGCGCAACAAGAATACGCTGCTGATGCCCGGCAGCGGTATCGACGGTCTCGGTCTCGGTTTTGCGGAAGGCAGCGGTTTTGCCGCTGTCGTTTCGGCCGAGCGGGAAGGCCGCCGGGTCTATCTGGCGCTTGCCGGCATCGTGGACGACAAGACGCGGCAGGAGGAGGCCCGCCGGGTGGTGGACTGGGGCCTGACCGCCTTTGAAAAACGCCATCTCTTCAGCAAGGACGAAGCGGTTGGGTCCGTCAGCGTTTATGGCGGCGATGTTTCGCATATCGATCTTTCGCCGAAGGAAGATGTCAGCGTGCTTGTACCGGTCAATAATCCGGATCGAATTTCCGGCCGCATCGTCTATCGCTGGCCTCTGAATGCGCCGCTGGACGTCGGGGCGAATGCCGGAACGCTTAAGATTTTTTCGGGCGAGCGCCTGTTGCGGGAGGTACCGCTTTATACGAAGGCGGCAGTCGGCAAGGGGTCGCTCACCCAGAATGCGACTGGCGCGCTGAAGGAACTACTGCTGTTCTGGCTCTGAAAGCCTGTTGACGCGCAGCCTTGTTCCTATGCTTTTGTTCAGCCACCGGATTTTCTGAAAAGCGCTTCACACTTTTCCGTTCGATGCTGTAAACAGGCATTTCAACATTGACGTGAATTCCTCGCAGGACGTGACATTGGCCGAAAAGACCGGATTGTTCATCAGCTTCGAAGGCGGCGAAGGCGCCGGCAAGTCGACGCAGATTCGCACGCTTGCCGAGGCGCTTCGCGGCCGTGGTTTCGAGGTGGTCGTGACGCGTGAGCCGGGCGGCTCGCCGGGCGCGGAGGCCGTTCGGCATGTTCTCCTCTCGGGTGCTGCCGAATCCTTCGGGGTGCGCATGGAAGCGATCCTGTTTGCGGCGGCGCGCAACGACCATGTCGAAGAGGTCATTCGCCCGGCGCTTGCGCGCGGTGAGATCGTGCTCTGCGACCGGTTCCTCGATTCGTCCCGCGTCTATCAGGGCACGACCGGCAATCTGGAGCCGGATTTCATCGAGACGTTGCAACGCATCGCGATTGACGGTGTCGTGCCGGAACTGACGTTGATTTTCGATATTGCCGCCGAAAAGGGGCTCGCCCGCGCCAGAAAGCGCGCGGATGAAGGCGCTGCGCCGGACCGCTTCGAAAAAGAGGAAATCGAGACCCACGAGAAGCGACGCGAGGCCTATCTGGATATTGCGCTCGCCGAGCCGCGTCGTTGCCGGATCGTCAACGCCGATCAGCCGGAAGAAAAAGTGGCGGAGGATGTCATGTCCTTCGTCGAACCCTTGCTCGAACAGCTGAAAACAGCAGCGGGCGCAGCGCATGAGTGAGGTCCAGGGCGTTCTCGACGGTGCGATTGCGCCGCAGCAGAACACGAAGCTTTTCGGGCATGAGGAAGCGGAAGCCTTCCTCGCGCAATCCTATCGCTCCGGCAAGGGGCATCATGCCATTCTGATCGAAGGGCCGGAGGGGATCGGCAAGGCGACGCTTGCCTTCCGTTTCGCCAATCATGTGCTCAGCCATCCCGATCCGTCGCTGGCGCCGGATTTTCTCGCCGATCCCGATCCGCAATCGCTGGTCAGCCGCCAGATCACGGCCGGGGCCTCGCATAATCTGCTGCATCTGACCCGTCCGGTGGATGAAAAGACCGGCCGCGTGAAATCCGCCATCACCGTGGACGAGGTGCGGCGGGCAGGGCACTTCTTTTCGCAGACCTCCGGTACCGGCAACTGGCGTATCGTCATCATCGATCCCGCCGACGATCTCAATCGCAACGCCGCGAATGCGATCCTCAAAATACTGGAGGAGCCGCCGAAGCGGGCGATGTTCCTCGTCCTGTCGCATGCGCCGGGAAAATTGCTGCCGACCATCCGTTCGCGCTGTATGCCGTTGAGGCTCCTGCCGCTTTCCGATGCAGCCATGGTGCAATCTCTCGATCATCTTGGCATCAGCCCGGAAGGCGAAAAACGTGACGCCCTGCTTGCCGCCTCCAAGGGCAGCGTGGCGCAGGCGTTGAAGCTGATGAATTACGGCGGCTCCGACATTGTCGAGGCCTTTGCTGAGGTCATGGCGGCTGAGGGACCTGGCGTGCGCAAGCAGATGCACAAGCTTGCCGAGGTTCTGGCACAGAAGGATGGCGACATCGTTCTCGGCTTCTTCATGGAGCATGTGACGGAAGAACTGATGGAACGCGCACGGGCGGCGGCGATGGCGGGCGATATTGCGGCGGCGGAAAAACATGCACGGCTTTCCTCGGCGCTCTCGGAACGCATCACCGTGGCGCAGGCCTATAATCTCGACAAGAAGCAGATGGTGCTTTCCATTCTGGAAGATATTCGCGGCGTTTGAAGGCGAGGGATCGTGCGGAATGTACGATTCGACGGTGCATAAATTCTCCTCCGCCATGCCGGACTGGATCCGGCATCCAGCCACGGCGCGTCCGCGCCGTGAAGAGAGTCTTTTGCGATCAAGGACTTGATCGGGCTGGACCCCGGATCCAGTCCGGGTTGATGGTAGTGCGGATGCCAAGCGCTCGCCAAATCCAATTTGTCTGCAAGCGGTCGTACAAAACGTACTCTTTTTCTTTCGCTGCTGCGAACAATGGTTTAAGAGCGGTCTATCCAAAAAACAGCCTGTAAAGTCGATAGACCGTCATGAAAGACAAGACACCATTCTACATCACCACCGCGATCTCCTATCCTAACGGCAAGCCGCATATCGGCCATGCCTATGAGTTGATTGCGACGGACGCCATGGCACGCTTTCAGCGCCTGGATGGAATGGATGTGTTCTTCCTGACCGGCACCGACGAACATGGCCAGAAGATGCAGCAGACGGCGCGTGCGGAAGGCATTTCACCGGAAGACCTGGCTGCGCGCAATTCCGACCAGTTCCGCGCGATGGGCAAGCTGCTCAACGCCTCGAACGACGATTTCATCCGCACCACGGAAGAGCGTCACCACGAGACCTCGCGCAATATCTGGAACCTGATGGCCGACAGCGGCGACATCTACAAGGACAGCTATGCCGGCTGGTATTCCGTGCGCGACGAGGCCTATTACGCCGAGGACGAGACGGAAGTGCGTGCTGACGGCGTTCGTTACGGACCGCAGGGCACGCCGGTCGAGTGGGTGGAGGAGGAAAGCTACTTCTTCAAGCTCTCCGAATATCAGGACAAGCTGCTGAAGCTCTATGAGGAGAACCCGGAGTTCATCGGCCCGGCAGAACGCCGCAACGAAATCATCTCCTTCGTCAAATCCGGCCTCAAGGACCTGTCGATTTCCCGCACCACCTTCGACTGGGGCATCAAGGTTCCGAACGATCCGAAACACGTCATGTATGTCTGGGTCGATGCGCTGACCAACTACATCACCGCCACGGGTTACATCGAGGATAAAAACGGCCCGCGTGCGAAATATTGGCCGGCCGACGTGCATATCATCGGCAAGGACATTATCCGCTTCCACGCGGTCTATTGGCCGGCTTTCCTGATGAGCGCGAAGCTGCCGCTGCCCAAGCGGGTCTATGCGCATGGCTTCCTGCTCAACAAGGGCGAGAAGATGTCGAAGTCGCTCGGCAATGTCGTCGATCCGGCCAATCTGGTGAATCATTTCGGTCTCGATCAAGTCCGTTATTTCTTCCTGCGCGAAGTCTCCTTCGGCCAGGACGGCAGCTATAGCGAAGAGGGCATCGCCACACGCATCAATGCCGATCTTGCCAATGGTATCGGCAATCTCGCCAGCCGTTCGCTATCGATGATCGTCAAGAATTGCGACGGCCAGATCCCGACGCCCGGTGAGTTCACCGAAGAAGACAAGGCGATGCTGGCTTCCGCCGACGGGCTGCTGGCGCTTTGCCGCGAGGAAATGGGCAAGCAGCTCATCCACCGTGCGCTTGCAGCCATCATCGCCGTCGTCTCGGAAACCGACCGCTATTTCGCCTCGCAGGAGCCGTGGGCGCTGAAGAAGACCGATCCCGAGCGCATGGGCACCGTGCTTTACGTAACGGCGGAAGTGGTGCGCCAGATCGGCATTCTCCTGCAGCCCTTTATGCCGGAATCCTGCGAGAAGCTGCTGGATCTCGTTGCTGCCCCTGCCGACAAACGTGATTTTGCAGCACTCGGCGAAGCGGGCCGTCTGGTTCCGGGCACGCCGCTGGAAGCACCGAAGCCGGTCTTCCCGCGTTACGTCGCACCGGAAGCGTGAAGGCGAGACCCATGCTGATCGATACACATTGCCATCTGGATTTTCCCGATTTCGAGGCTGAGCGCGACGATATCATCGCCCGCGCCCATGCTTCGGGTGTGAGCCAGATGGTGACGATCTCGACCCGGGTGCGTCGTCTGCCCGAACTTTTGAAGATCACGGAAAAATATCCGTCGGTCTTCTGTTCGGTCGGCACGCATCCGAACAATGCCGATGAGGAACTGGATATCTCCGCCGACGATCTGGTACGGTTGGCGGAGAGCCATGACAAGATCGTGGCGATCGGCGAGGCGGGTCTGGATTATTTCTACGATACGCAGAAGCCGGAAGACCAGAAGACCGGCCTCATTCGCCACATCGAGGCAGCAAGACGAACGAAGCTGCCGCTTGTCATCCACAGCCGCAGCGCCGATGACGATATGGCCGCTATTTTGCGCGCCGAAAGCGGGAAGGGTGCCTTCCCCTTCATCCTGCACTGCTTTTCCGCCGGTCCCGAGCTGGCGAAAACCGGTGTCGAGCTTGGCGGTTATGTCTCCTTTTCCGGCATTCTGACCTTCCCGAAATCGCAGGATATCCGCGATATCGCCGCCTCCGTGCCGCTGGACCGGCTGCTGGTGGAAACTGATGCGCCCTATCTTGCGCCGAAGCGCTGGCGGGGAAAGCGCAACGAGCCGTCCTATGTGGTCAATACAGCTGAGGTTCTGGCCGAGGTGCATGGCATTTCCTATGAGCGCATGGCCGAAATCACCACCGAAAACGCCTTCCGCTGCTTTTCCAAGATGACAAGGGTATAGGTGTGGCAATCTACCGTCGTCGCTTCACGGTTCTCGGTTGCGCGTCGTCGCCCGGCGTGCCGCGCATCAACGGCGACTGGGGCGCCTGCGACCCCGAAAACCCGAAGAACCGGCGCACGCGAACGGCCTTCATGGTGGAGCAGATCGGCCCGGATGGAGGCAGGACGACTGTCGTCATCGATACCGGCCCGGATTTTCGCGAGCAGATGATCGCGGCCAAGGTGGAGGCGGTGGATGCTGTGCTTTACACCCACGCCCATGCCGACCATCTGCACGGTATCGACGATCTGCGCATCTATTTCGCCCTTCAGCAAAACCGCATTCCGATCTATGCCGATCCCATTACCATGGCGCGGATAAAGGACGGTTTCGCCTATTGCCTGGAGACCCCGCCGGGCAGCAGCTATCCTCCCATCGTCGAACCGCGGATCATCGCCGATATCGACGCGGCGCTGATCATCGATGGGGCAGGCGGGCCGATCCCGTTCAACGTGCATATGCAGCAGCATGGCGATGTGCATTCGCTGGGCTTCCGCATCGGTGACGTCGCCTATTGCACCGATGTCAGCGATTTTCCGGCAGAAAGCCTGCCGAAGCTTGCCGGTCTCGATGTCCTCGTCATCGACGCGCTGCAGCACCGTTACCACCCCAGCCATCTTTCACTGGAACAGGCGCTCGGCTGGATCGAGAGATTCGCACCCAAAAGGGCGATCTTGACCCACATGCATATTCCGCTCGATTATGAGACGGTGATGCGGGAAACGCCTGATCATGTCGAACCGGCCTATGATCAAATGCGTTTCGAGATCGAAGCAGCCTGACGCCGCCTGAAAAGGAACAGCATGTCGACCAAGCCTTTCCGTGCACCCAGTATGGCGAGCTTCTTCGACAATCTGCGCGCCAGTCGCCTGCGGGCGATGTTCCGGCGCGGCGAACTGGGACTGGTGCTCCTTGCCGTCTTCATCGGCATTGCGGCAGGCCTTCTGGTGGCGCTGATCGGCGCCTTGAGCACGGCGTTGCATCTGCTGGTTTTCGGCGTCGAGCGGTTGAGCAGCAGCGATCTTTCCGGACGTATCGTGCTTGTCGGCCCGATCATCGGCGGCATCGTGCTCGGGTTGATCATCTTCATCCTTTCGAAGACCCGCAAGAAACCCATGGTCGACCCCATCGAGGCGAATGCGCTGCATGGCGGCCGGTTGTCGTTGACGGACAGCATCATCGTCTGCGTGCAGAATATCGTCTCCAACGGTTTTGGCGCGTCCGTGGGGCTGGAGGCCGGTTACACCCAGATCGCCAGCGGCGTCGCCTCGAAGATCGGCATCAAGCTGAAGCTGCGGCGAGGGGACATGCGTATCCTTGTCGGCTGCGGCGCTGCGGGGGCGATTGCGGCCGCCTTCAACGCGCCGCTGACCGGGGCGTTTTACGCCATCGAACTCATCATCGGCACCTATACCGTCGTGACGCTTGCGCCGCTCATCGTCTCGGCACTGGTGGCGACGACGGTCATCGGGATTATCGGCGGCCATGGTATCTCGATCGATATTGTCGATGCCAGCCGTGTAACACCGGCGGATTATGTGCCCGCCATCTTTCTCGGCGTCGTATGTGCGGCCATCGGCATCGTGCTGATGCAGGCGGTGTCCTTCATCGAAGAAACCGCACGCAAAAGCGCCATTCCGGGCTGGCTGCGTCCTGCCATCGGCGGCGTGGCGGTGGGCGGGCTTGCGCTGATTTCACCGCAGGTGCTGTCGAGCGGCCATGGGGCGCTGCATCTCAATATCGATGCGGAACTGACGATATACGGGGTGGCCGGGCTGTTCCTGCTGAAGGCGGCGGCGAGCGCCATTTCCATCGGTTCGAATTTCCGTGGTGGCCTGTTTTTCGCGTCGCTGTTCATGGGCTCGCTGCTGGGCAAGATTTTCGCGCTCTGCGCACCGTATATCGGCTATGGGTCGACGGCGCCCATCGTCTATGCCGTGATCGGCATGAGCGCCTTTGCCGCCGCCATTATCGGCGGTCCGCTGACGATGACGTTTCTGGCGCTGGAACTGACAGGCGACTTCCAGATCACGGCGCTTGTGCTTGCCGCCGTCATCACCACCTCGCTCGTGGTGCGCACCACCTTCGGTTACTCCTTCGCCACCTGGCGTTTTCACCTGCGGGGCGAGAGCATTCGCAGCGCCCATGATATTGGCTGGATCCGCGACCTGACGGTCGGCAGGATGATGCGCGCCGATATCCGCAAGGCCAATGTCAGCATGGGCCTCCCGGCCTTCAAGGAGAAGTTCCCGCTCGGTTCGACGCAACGGGTAATCATGACCCATGATGACGGGCGTTATGCCGGCATCGTCCTCGTGCCGGAAATTTACGCCGACCCGATGGATCGCGATCCCAGCAAGATCAGCCTCGAAACCTATCTGCAATACAAGAACGATGTGTTGCTGCCGACCATGAATGCCCGCCAGGCGGCGGCAGCCTTCGATGCGGCGGAGAGCGAAGCGCTGGTTGTCGTTAATGACAAGATCGAAAATCGCCCTGTCGGATTGCTCACCGAAAGCCATACGCTGAGGCGCTATAGCGAAGAACTGGACCTGAGACGCCGGGAGGCGTCTGGTGAGTTTTGAAATTACATTAGATTATCTGTGCCAATCTCGACGCCGAGCGCGCCGCCACCTGGATTGCCGCATTGATTGACGGTGTTTTCTCGCGCCTGGCGGTCGATCCCGATTTCCGGCCCCTGAAAGAGGCCGAGATGATGCATCTGATCATCGGCCGTTTCCTCTCGGCACGGCAATTCCAATGCAGCGGATGAAACCGGACGGTGTCCGACGCCGGCAACAGCTGGGGCATAGGCCCGTACCGAATAGTCCCCAAAAACCGGACTGCGGTCTCAAGAACGGTCATCTCACGGCTTTATGACGCGAAGCTGGTTCAAGCGCTTGCGGG